>NZ_WEZF01000025.1 GCF_009177065.1 Tautonia marina | reverse complement strand
TGCCGCGTGGTCGCCTCTCCGTCGAAAGGAGGTCGGGAGAACGGCGTGCGTTGACGGCGCCCGGGGCGAGCGGGCCGATTCGAGGACCGCTCGAGCGGTCTGAGCCGGCGAGCGGCGCCGCATCCATGCCCCACGAAGTACGACTTTCCATCGGCATGTCCCTCCAGTAATCGGGGCAATTCGTCCCGGAGCCTCGCCGGCGCCATGGGCGATTCTCGCGAACGGCCCTGGCGTTGGCAAGCGTGCCACGCCGGGCGCGCTTCGCCTGAGCCCTGGAGGAGCCGATTCCTGCGTTCCTCAGAGCAGATCACACCTCAGTTGGCATGTCTGTCCGGCTCAATGACAGATTGAGGCGTGGCAAAGGGCAATCGGAAAGGGGCCACTTTGCTTCACGAGCCCACCGCGGGACCGACCTCAGACGAACTCTGGCAGGCCGCGGATTGCCTCCAGCGAGGCCGGCAGCGAGAGCTCCCAATCGTACCGCGTCGGGGAGAGCTCCTCCTCGGAACCCTGGGCCTGCTCCCAAGTGATCACCTCGTCCGTATACCAGGCCAGAGGTCGAGATCAGGTCTTCCCCGAAATTACCCCTCGGAGCAACGGGTCGATCGTCTCGCTTGCGTTGTTCGTGATCTGGATTGTCTTGGCCGCGCCGACCTTGTCCGGAGCCGGATTAGTGCCCTCTCCGCTCGGGCCGATCGGGACCGCTGGCATCCTTGTTGTTGCTGTCAAATAAATTATGAGTTGAATGATTATTATGGTTTTTTATGAGATTTATGTATTTCTTTCTGCCATCGTGATTCCGTCAGCCTGTTCAATCCTACAGACCTAGAGCGTTCACAAACCTGCTCCTCCCCAGCAATCAACAGCAGGGCTCGTTCGTCGGATCACTCCAGGCTTCACACGGAGCGGCTCCTGCCTGGGGACCCTGGTGGCTCTTGACCTTTCAGGCTTGCGCGCTTCCCGCTTCATCCCCAGAATCACTCTCGGTAGAATACGAATCTTAAGAGAAGCCACATCTAAGGTCACGAGTATCAGGATCGGCCTCTTGCTCTCAAGCTCCCGCGACGCCGCAATCCACCCGGAACCAGGACAGCCCCTCTCTTTGGCTTACTGATTCCCAATCAAGTTTGCTCCGAATGCAAAGGCCAGGCTGAAACATGACTGCCCAGCCCCGATCATCGAGACCGATCCTACCGACTTGCCTGATCCCTCCGCACCCCAGCCGATTGGCTGGCATCCCCCTCCTGATCGCGGCGCTGGTCTTTGTCGGAGGGGGATGGAGCGGGCCCACGACCCTGACATCCGCCGCCCCGACCGACTTTCAGTCGACCGAGCAGCTTCCCGCACAATTCTTCGGGCAATACTGCCAGTCCTGCCACTCTGGCTCGGACTCCAAGGGAGACTTCCGCGTGGAGTCCCTCTCGCTCGACTTTGCCGACAATCAAAACCGCGAGCACTGGCTGAACGTTCTCGACCAGCTCGAAACTGGCACCATGCCACCTCCCGGTAAGCCCCGTCCCGACGCCAACGAGCTGAAAGCCCTGATCGCCTGGATCGACGGTCAGGTTGCCGAGGCGGAAGCCACCCGCCAGGCCCAGCAAGGCCGAGCGATCCTGCGACGGCTGAACCAGGTCCAGTACCAGAACACCGTGCGCGACCTGCTCCACGTCGACCTCGACCTCTCCGACCTGCTCCCTGCCGATTCCGTCGCGGGGGGCTTCGATACCAGTGCCGAAATTCTGAACATGTCCTCCTATCAACTGATGAGCTACCTCTCCGCGGCGGACAGGGTACTCGACGCCGCTATCGCCGGTCATCGCCGACCCGCCCACTTCCAGCGTCGGATCAATCTTCTCGAAGACTCCTCGACTCGCCGCCATGGCGTCTATCGCCACCTCGACGACGGCGTCGCCATTTTCAGCTCCGATCTCGCATCGAACATTCAGATTGTCTTCTGGAACCTCTTCACCCGAGCCCCAGGAAAATACCGAATCCGCCTCTCCGCCTACGCCTATCAGAGCGAGAAGCCCGTCCTCTTCCACATCAACGGCGGGACCGACAACCTCGGAGACCCTCCCTCCCTCATCGGCTACTTCGACGTTCCCCCCGGCGAACCCACCCTCATCGAGTTCGTCGAACAGATGGAGGCGGGTCGAAACATCCGTTTGCTTGTCGATACGAACGTCCGGCCGCGCGACCTCCAGCGCATGGGCGGGGCCGAGCAGTACCAGGGCCCCGGCCTGGTCGTGCAATGGGTCGAAATGGAAGGGCCGCTCCTCGATTCCTGGCCGCCGCCTAGCTATCGCCTCCTCTTCGGCGACAGACCCCAGGCGCGGGTGCCCGACCAGCCTGATCGCCTCGAAGTCGTCTCGGAGCAACCCCTCGCCGATGCCGAGGCGATCCTCCGGGCGTTCCTGCCCCGAGCCTTCCGGCGGGCAGTCACCGAGGACGAGATTCAGCCCTTTCTCAACCGCGTCCGAGCCAGGTTAGACGAGGGCGATTCCTTCGAGCGAGCCCTGCGGGTTGGTCTCAAGGCCGTCCTTGTTTCCCCTCATTTCCTTTTTCACCGCGAGCGCGTGCGGCCCCCGAGCCCTTCCCCATCAAATGACCTCCCTGCCCAGCCGGCTCCGCTCGATGAGTACTCCCTGGCCAATCGCCTCTCCTATTTCCTCTGGAGCTCGATGCCCGACGACGAACTGTTCCAGCTCGCCGAACAGGGGCTCCTCAGCCAGCCAGACACCCTTCGCGAGCAGGTTGAGCGCATGCTGATCGACCCCCGGGCACAGGCCTTCACCGAGAACTTCGCCGGCCAGTGGCTTGGCCTCACGGACATCGACGCCACCCTCCCCGACCGCCAGCTCTATCCCGAGTACGACGACATCCTCCGATCCTCCATGATCAAGGAGGTCTACCTCTTTTTTGACGAAGTCCTCCGCCAGAATCTCAGCATTGCAAACTTCGTCTCCGCCGACTTTACCTTCCTCAACGGCCGACTCGCCGACCATTACGGCATTCCCGGCGTCGAGGGGCTCGCCTTCCGCAAGGTTGACATCCCGCCCGGCAGCCCCCGAGGCGGTGTCATGACCATGGCCGCCATCATGAAGGTGACTGCCAACGGAACGACCACCTCGCCCATCGTCCGGGGCGCCTGGGTCCTCGACAGCATCCTTGGCACTCCTCCTCCCCGGCCCCCTGCCAACATCGAAGCCGTCGAGCCCGACATCCGGGGTGCGACGACCATCCGCGAGCAACTGGCCAAACACCGCGAAGTGGTTTCCTGTGCCTCCTGCCACGTCTCCATCGATCCTCCCGGCTTCGCCCTGGAGAACTTCGACGTCATCGGCGGCTGGCGAGACTCTTACCGCAGCATCGGCGCCGGTGAGCCCGTCACCGTCGCCGGTCGACTCATGCCCTACCGCAACGGCCCTCCCGTCGATCCTTCCGACGTTTTGCCCGATGGCCGCAGCTTTCGCAACATCAACGAATATAAAAAACTCCTCCTCTCCGACTCCGATCAACTGGCCCGTGCTGTGGCCAGCAAACTCCTCACCTACGCGACCGGCGTTCCCCCTACCGTGGCCGACCGCCCCCACCTCGACGCCATCGTCGCCTCTGTCTGTAACCAGAATTACGGCTTCCGCTCCCTCGTACACGAAGTCGTTCAGAGCCCAGTCTTTCGGAACAAATAACCAGAGAGCCTTTGCTCAATAGGGTTGGCCTGTCCCGGCGTGCCGCACACAATCTGCTGCTCCAGCCGAATCATTCCCATGACCATCGCTCGGCACGGCTCCTGAACCCCTCATTCCTCCCTTTCGGGTCCTCGTCCCATGCATCATTCCCGCCGCCAGTTCCTTCGAGCCACTGGGATCTCCGTGGCCCTTCCCTGGCTCGACGCCTTCCTTCCTACCCAGGCTCGGGGCGCCGGCCTCGCCGAGGCCCCTCGGCGAATGATTTGCATCTGTGCCCCCTTGGGCTTCTACCCTGAGAGTTTTTTCCCCAAGCAGGCGGGCCAGCTCGATGAGCTATCCCCCTACCTCGACGTCCTGGGTGAATACCGGAACGAGTTCACCGTCATCTCTGGCCTGACCGGCATCAGTGGCGGCCACCAGGCGATTGACGGCTTCCTCACTGGCATCCCTGGCGCCGGCCAGCCTGGCATCCGCAACGGCATCTCCGTCGATCAGTTCGCTGCCGAGCAGATCGGCGCTCAGACCCGGTTCCCCAGCCTGGCCCTCTCCGGCGAAGGGCTCGGTCTCTCCTGGACCCGCACCGGGGCCCGAGTCCCCGCACATCATTCCCCCTCGAAGCTCTTCGCCGAGATGTTCCTTGAAGGGCAGGAGCACGAGGTCCGGGCCCAGATGCGAAACCTTGAAGACGGCCGCAGCATCCTCGACGACGTTCGCGATCAGGCCCGATCCCTGCTCACCGAACTCGGCTCCGACGATCGCCACAAGCTCGACGACTATCTCACCAGTGTCCGAGAGCTGGAGCAGCGCCTTCTCATCGATGAAAAGTGGTTACGCACTCCCAAGCCCAGGGTCGATGTCGAGCCCCCCCGGGACATCACCGATCGCAGCGACCTCATCGGCCGGACCCGCCTCCTGTTCGACCTCGCCCACTTGGCCGTTCAAACCGATTCCACCCGCCTGATCACCATCATGCTCGCAGGCGCCACCAGCGTTCCTCCCATCCCGGGAGTCACCCAGGGGCATCACGATCTCTCCCACCACGGCAAGGACCCCGGCAAACTTGCTCAGCTCGAACTCATCGAGGTCGAATGCATGAAGGTCCTCTCCGAGCTGGTTGCCAAGCTGAAGCACTCCCAGGAAGGGGGCGATTCCCTCCTCGACCGCACCATGGTCTACCTCGGCAGCAACCTGGGAGACGCCAGCAGCCACTCGAACAAGAACCTGCCCATTCTCCTCGCCGGCGGCGGCTTCCGCCACGGACAGCACCTCGCGTTCGATTCCCAGAACCCCCCTCCCCTCTGCAACCTCTATGTCAGCATGCTCCAGCGCCTCGGCATTGAGGTCGACTCCTTCAACACCGGTCATGGAACCCTCACCGGCCTGGACGTCTCCCGAAGCTAACGCCCTTCTCCATCCCCTCCGCAATCCGGGGACTGACTCTTCAGGAGCCGTCCCCGTATTTTCTGCGCTGAATACAGACTTTGCACCCCAGCTAACACGAACAGTCGAGAAGCACTCATGGCCAGTTGAGGGAAGCGATTCCGGGCTTCAAGCCACATTCCACAAGGTCAATTCTGTCAACAACAAAGTGTATGATGGCCCTTTCGGGATCACGATCGGTCACGAGGACCGAGGTGTTATGCCCGGTCGTGCGGATCGTCGGGAAACATCGAGTGATTTCATGCATGTTTTCCTCTCGAGAATCTTCCAGAAGTCCTGTCAGATGGGGCCGATTGGTGATAGGATGACGCTTCTGAAAGACGGGAGCGCCGGAGCCTCAGGACAAGTGTCCCTTTGGGGATCTGCCGAAGAATTGCCCTCCCTGTTCCCTGTGAGGACGGGGCTCGGGCGAGAGCCGGGAGTCATTCCATGGGAAGGCGGGAGCCGGGGTGGGGAGTGCTTGCCGCGTTCGTAATCGCCGTGGCAGCCACGGGATGCGGCCGGGTTGCCGCGGCAGAGGACACGGTGGTGCGGGATGAGTCGTTCTTCGTCGAGCAGGTCTATCCCATGCTGCACACCGTGCAGTGCGAGCGATGCCACACCGATAATGGTGTGGCCTCCGACACGCTCCTCGAATTTCCGGGCGAGGATCCGAACGAGCTGCAGATTGTGGCGTTTGGGCTCTCGATGATCGATCTGGTTGATCGGGGCGATCCCCGGCAATCGTTGTTGCTGACAAAGCCCACGAGGCGGACGGAACACACCGGTGGCCGGCGGATCAGGCCAGACAGCGAAGACGAGCAACTCTTGCTGAGCTGGGTCAATTACCTGGCTGGGCTCTCAGACGATCAGGTGCGCAAGGCACGCGAGACCATCGCCCGGGCCGAGGTGCGAGAGCTGGAGACGTTGACCGTCCGGCGTCTGACGCATAGTCAGTACAACCACACGGTGCGAGACCTCCTCGGCGACCAGTCTCAACCGGCCAACCGTTTTCCCAAGGAAGACTTCATCAACGGATTCAAGAACCAGCTCGAAGCTCAGGGGATCTCTCCGCTGCAAGCAGAGGCGTATGGCAAGGCGGCAGAGCGTCTGGCCCAGGCGGCCTTTCGGGGAGGGGATCACCAGGGGTTGATCCCTCGCAATCCCGAATCGCCGACCGATGCCGAGGCCGCAGGCGAGTTCGTCCGGCAGTTCGGGCTCAAGGCCTTCCGCCGCCCCCTGACGGCGGACGAAGTGGCCCGCTATTGCGATCTGTTCCTGGAGGAGGCCGGCCGGGTCCAGGAGTTCGAACGGGGCGCCTCGATGGTGATCGAGATCATGCTGCAGTCGCCCTACTTCCTGTTTCGGGTGGAGCGGGGTGCGGACGGCCCGGACGCGGATTACGAGATGGCCAGCCGGCTTTCGTACCTCCTCTGGGATACGATGCCCAGCGATGAGCTGTTCCGGGCCGCCGCAGCGGGCGAGCTGTCGACGCCAGGGCAGGTCGAAGCGGCGGCCCGTCGGATGCTCGACGACCCCCGAGCCCGCAGTGCGCTGGACGAGTTCCTGGCCCAGTGGCTCCGATTCGATCGGGTGCTCGATGCCACGAAGGACCGTCGCCGGTTCCGGCAGTACAACGCCGAGGTCGCCGCGGCGATGGTGGAAGAAACGCGGCGCCTCTTCAACGACCTGGTCTGGAATGATCGGGATTTCCGTGCGATCTTCACGGCCGATTACACCTTCATCAACGCGGACCTCGCCCAGCTCTATGAGCTTCCGATGCCGGAGGAGGAATTCGGCAAGGTGGCCTATCCTGCCGAGTCTGGGCGTTCCGGGGTGCTGGGCCACGGCTCCTTCCTGGTGGCGACGAGCAATCCGGCCGAGACCTCGCCGACGGCCCGAGGCCTGTTCGTCCGCAACCACTTCCTCGGGCAGGAGGTCCCTCCGCCTCCGGCGGGCGTCAGCACGGATTTGCCGGTCGTCACCGAGGCCGCTCCCATGACGAACCGCGAGCGGCTTGCGATTCACCTGAACAGCGAGTCGTGCGCCTCGTGTCATCGCCTGATCGATCCGATCGGCCTGGGTTTCGAGAATTATGACGCGATCGGTGCCTACGAGGAGACCATGAGGCTCCAATTCGGGAGGGGGAGGGGAAACGCCTCCCGGGAGGGTGGTCCGACGTCGATCGAGCTGGAGATTGATCCCTCGGGGTACATCCAGGGGATCGAGAACTCTGAGTTCTCGACGCCGAAGGAGCTGGGGCGGCTGCTCGCCGAGAGCGAGACGAGCCAGCGGGCCATCGTCAAGCAGTTTTTCCGGTACGCGTTCGGTCGGCAGGAGACCGTCAACGATGAGCCGGTCCTCGATGGTCTCTATGAGGCGTTTCGTGACTCCGGGTTCCGTTTCCGAGAGTTGATCGTTGCCTTGATCACCTCAGAACTTTTCCTCCAGAAAGGAACGGAATAGATCATGGCCACGCGAGATCCCCTGTCCCGTCGTGCGTTTTTGAGGGGCGTGGGCCTGTCGGGCGCCGCGATCCACATCGGGTTGCCGACCTTCGAGGCGATGCTGAACTCCAGCGGGACGGCGTATGCCGCCGAGGCGGGCGTGCCGGCCGATCCGATCGAGACGCGGTTCGTCTACTGGTTCAATGGCAACGGCATCATCGAGAAATACTGGATTCCGCGCGAGGATGGGCCGGGCTATGCGATGACCCCCTGCCTCCAGCCGCTCTCGCGGTTCCGGCAGGACATTCATGTGATCAGCGGCGTCGACAACCCGGCCGCCCGCCTGCCCGGGCCGGGCAATGGCCATCACAACTCGATGAGCGGGCTGGTCTCGGGCGAGATGTTCTCGGGGCGAGGGGCAGGCGGACCCTCGATCGATCAGGTCATCGCGCAGGAGATCGGCTCGCAGAGCCGCTTCCGCTCGCTGCAGATCGGAGTCTGTCAGGAATCGTTCGGCGAGAGCATTCAGCGGAACATGAGCTGGGCCGGTCGCGATCGGCCGTTGCCGCCCGAGATGTTGCCGCACCGGCTCTTCGACCGTCTGTTCGGCTCCAAGGAACCGTACTGGATCGAGCGCAAAAAGAGCATCCTGGACGCGGTGAGCGATGAGGCGAAGACGCTGAAAGCGGGCCTCGGGTACAGCGACCAGCAGCGGCTGGACGAGTACCTGACCTCGGTGCGTAGCCTGGAACGCTCGGTGGCGAGCCTCCCGCCGGAATACGCACAGGTCGTCGAGCAGCCGCCGGAGGGGGGAGACCTGAAGGACTGGCCCCGGATCGCGAAGCTGCAGACCGATCTGCTGGTCCACGCCCTGGCGTCGCGACAGACTCGAGTGGCCTCCTACATGCTGTCCAAGTGCCAGGGGCTTTCGCGGTTCCCTTGGCTGGGATACACGTACGAGCGGCACCACGAGTACACGCACGGTCGGGTCGAGTCTCCCGAAGGCCAGCGCATCATGCGCGACATCTGCCGCTGGCACGTCGAGGAGTTCGCCTACTTCCTCGCCAAGCTCAAGTCGATTCCGGAAGGGGACGGCACTTTGCTCGATCACACCTGCGCACTGTTCGTGCACGAGCACGCCGAGGCCAACTCCCACAAGAACGCCGGCCTGGCCATGATCCTCGCCGGCCACGCCGGGAATCTGAAGACCGGGAGGCATACCCGGGTGACGGGTACGGTCGGCGACCTGTACCTGACCCTGGCCGAAGAGGTCGTCGGGGCTCGGATCGGCGACTTCCCGACGGGTGAAACGAAGCTGTCCGAGATTGTCTGAGCGGTCGCTCGGGGATCGAGGGCTTTGGGGCTCAGTCGCCGCGGCGTTCTGGCTCGGGCTGCTCGATCCTCGGCGTCTCCCACCAGCTCACCTGGCATTCGGGCATGGCCTCGCGCAGGGCCTCGACCTGCTCCGGGGCGAGGTCGAGGCCGCCGAGGAAGAGCTGCTTGAGGCTCGTCATCTCGGCCAGTTGCGACACGGCCCGGGCCGAGAGGCGTGTCTCCTGCAATTCGAGGATCTCCAGGCCCTTCAACTGGAGGAGGGCCGGCACGGCGTCGTCGTCGATGCCCGGGGCGTTCCAGAGCTTCAGGTGCCGCAGATTCGGCAGTTCGGCCAGCGCCTCGATTCCCCGGGCGGTGACGCGTGTGCCGCTCAGGTCAAGCGTGCGCAGGTCGCGCAGGCGAGCCAGCTCCGCGACGCCGCGATCCGAGAGGCTCGTCTGCCCGAGGTCGAGCACTTCGAGCGAACCGAGCTCGGCGATGTGGACGATGTTGAAGTCCGTCACCGCGACGCTCCAGAGGCCCGAGTCGGTCCGCTGCCGGCCTGAAACGCTCAGCTCACGGAGCCTGGGAAGGGTTTTGAGGAGAGGGAGAGAGGCGCCACTCATCTTGTTGCCACCAAAGGCGAGGTGTTCGAGCTGATCGAGGCTCACCAGGACGTCGAACAGGTCGTCGTTGACGCGACTCTGGCCGATGTCGAGCCATCGGAGCTCCGTCATGCCGGAAATGTGCTCGAAGACCTCGCTGGTCACCTTCGTCCCGCGGACGTTCAGCGATCGAAGGTTCGTCCAGTGCTTCAGATGCGCGATGCCGACGTCGGTGACGTACTCGGCATAGTACAGATTGAGGTGTTTGACATGCTCCAGCGGAGCCAGGAGTTCGAGGCCAAGGTCGGTGACCTTCGTGTAGGACAGGTCGATGCGCTCGAGTTCCGGCAGGAGGGCGAGCGCCTTTAGGTCGGAGTCGGTGAGCCAGGCGTGGCTCAGATCGACGCTGATGATCGCGCCATCGGCATTGCGGGAACAGCGGGCCCCGAGGTCAGCAAGCTGGACGGCGAGATCGTCGTCGGCCGGGGAGGTCGATGCCCAGAACAAGGGGGCGATGAGGCAAAGGGAATTCAGGAGAATCGTCATCGTTGTGTGCTCTTGGTCCGTTCCCGAGGCGCAAGCGTTGTGAGCATCACCGAACGTTGAGGGAGCCGAGGGGATTCCTGAGGCGGTCAGCTCCGGCGACGTTTGGGGTCGCTTGATCGGGGGTCGAAGATGATCTCGCACTGCGGCACCGCCTCGCGGATCTGCCGGTGCCCGTCCTCGGTGATAAAGGTGTGATAGAGATTTAACGTGATGAGGTCGAGGAACCGGGTCAGGAGCGGGACGCTGGCGTCGGTGACGTGGGTGCTGTCGAGGCTCAGTCGTCGAAGATTCGCCAGGCTGCCGAGGGATTGCAGGCCTTCGTCGCCGACGTCGGTGTAGTCGAGGTTCAGGTCTTCGAGCTGGGAGAGGCCGCCGACGACGGGCATGCTGGCGTCGCCGATCCGGGTCCGGATCAGGCCCAGCTCTCGGAGCTTCAGGAGAGGTTTCAGGTGAGTCATGCCGGCGTCGGTGATCCTCGTGTAGCCGAGTCCCAGGGCGGTGAGTTCCTCCAGGTTTGCCAGGTGACGAAGGCCCCGGTTGCCGATGTCGGTCCCGGCCAGGTCGAGCCGCCGAAGTTCCTGAAGCGTCTCCAGGAGGGCCAGGCCGTCGTCGGTCACATCGGTGAAGGCCAGGACGAGTTCCCGGAGGGTACCAATCTCCGAGAGATTGGCAATTCCTTGATCATCGATGGGGGCGTCGGAGAGGCGCACCTGTACCAGGGCGAGGTCCGTCAGGTCGGCAAACCCACGGCCGGAAAGCTGCGTGTGGGACAGGTCGAGCGTCCGCAAGCGCTTGAGCCCGGCGAGGTGGACGAGGCCCGAGTCGGAGACCATCGTGCCGTTCAGGTCCAGCTCCGCCAGGCCGACCAATCCCGCCAGGTGACGCATGCCCAGGTCGCCGATCTCGGTCGACCGGAGCCGCAGGGTCCGCAGGTGATCCAGACCGTTCAGGTTTTCGAGCAGCTCGTCGGTCACGCTCGTTCCTTCAAGCGAGACCTCGACGAGCCTGTCATCCTCGACGACCGCCCGGCCGCCGATCGAGCGGACCCAGTCGGCCACCGCCGCGTCTCCCGCGCCGGCCACGAGGCGATCGGCACCTTCGGGCAGCTCGGGGCGAATCGTGGAGTCGAAGAACATCGGGGTGCAGCCCGGAATCGCATCGCGGAGCCGTTCGACGCCGGTGCGAGACATCCGGGTGTACCGCAGGTCGACCGTTCGGAGGTTCTCCAGATCCTTGAGCACGTCAACCGCCGCGTTGCTCACGCGGGTGCCGTACAGGTTCAGTTCCTCCAGGCCGATCATCCCTGCCAGGTGGCCGATGCCTTCGTCGGTGAGGTCGCTCCCCTGAAGGTTCAACGTCTTCAGTCGGGTCAATCCACTGAGGTGGGCGATTCCGGCGTCGGTGATCTTCGTCCCGCCCAGGTCGAGCTGCTCGAGGTTGACCAGGCCCGCGAGATTCTGAAGGCCCTCGTCGCTGATGAGGGCGTCTCGCAACAGGAGCGTCCGCAGCCTGGTCATGCCGCGCATTTGCTCCAGGCCCTCATCATCCACGGGACAGTAGACCAGATCGAGCGCCTCAAGGTTCGTGAACGGCGCCAGGTGGCGGCCTCGGACCTGGGTGTCTTCGATGCTCAGGCGCCGGAGGCTGGGGCCGAGGGGGGCGATCTCTTCGATTCCGTCATCGTTGAACTTGATCGATTCGAGATAGGTATAGCTGAAGGTGAGTTCTTCAAGGCTTGAAAGAGCCGCGATGTGGCGCGTTTCTCGGCTGTAATCCATGCGAGCCCCCGCGCTGGGGTTCCACATCGGCCCGGGTAGGTGCAGCGCTTTGAGGCGGGTCAGGCCGGACAGCCGCTGCAAGTCGGGCGGGTCGATATTTGTCCCCACGAGGTCCACCCGCTCCAGGTGGAACGTGTCCGCCGGGAGTTGGATCACCTCCCTGATGCGGCCGGGCCTGCCCTCCAGTTCCACCGAGCCGCCCAGCAGGATCACCCATTCGGCGACCTGCCGGTCCGGGGATTCATCCTGTGCTGGAGAGGCCACGACGGCGGCGGACGGGAAGGACCATACGAGGATTCCCAGGATCGCGCGTCGGATCAAGGAATTGCGAAGACGATCGCTTGCATCTCGCCTCTTCATAGTATGATCGCAGTATGGATATGAGTAAATAAGATTTCGATGAGTTTGCCGGCCGCCTACACCCCCGGTCGATGGGGGGCGGAGGAATATGGACGACTGGCGGGGGGGCTGATCCAGGGCGAGGGTGCCAATTCGTCCGGGTCGTCTCGCATCGTAGCGCCTCGGGATCGTCCAGGCAAGAAAATCTCAGGACATCGGGACATGGGGCTCGTGCCTCGGAGATTGGACGACGCAAGGTTCGAGATGACCGGCTCGCGGCTCTGGGGTGGCGACCGCTTGAATCAAGGGTTTGCGGATTTGAGCGATTCGAGATACGAGAGCAGGTCGGCGGCCTGCTGGGCGGTCAGGTCGGCGATCTGGCCCTCGGGCATCAACGACGTTCGAGACGGCCGGAGTTCGTCCACGTTGTCGGCCGCGAGGACGATCTCGGTGCCCTGGACATCGCGGAGGACGACAGACTCCTCGTCGCGCCTGACCAGGAGCCCGCTCAGCAATCGGCCGTCGGCCGTGGCGACGGCATAGGTGGCGTACTTCGGCTCGATCCGGCGCGAGGGTTCCAGCAAGCTCTCAAGCAGGTCTTCGCGTGATCGAAGCCCCCCGATGCCGGACAGATCCGGGCCGACTGCCGTGCCGCGCTGACCGACGCGGTGACAGGTCCCGCACTGGACCGATTCCGACCAGAAGAGCCCCGCTCCACGACCGGGATCCCCCTCCATCGCCAGGATGGATCGGGGCCGGGGATTGGAGCCGAGAGTCCGAGCACCCCGGACATGGGACGGGAGATAGCCCTCGAACAGTTCGCGGATCGGCCCGCTGGGGATCGTCGCGGCCTCGGCCAGCAAGGCGTCACGATCGGAGGGGGGGAGCGCTCCCTGGCCGAGCTTCCGCGCCAGACGCATCGCAGATTGGGGGGAGGAAATCCACGGGGCTGACGGCTCGACCACGGCGCTCCGGTCCGTTGGATCGGCGTCGGCGCGCATTGAGGTGATCCATCGTGCGACGAGTTCCAGTCCCTCCTCGTCCGGCTGTTCGGAGCCGATGTGCGGCATGCGGTCGCGGCCGAACTTGGCCATGCGGAAGTAAAGGGTGCTGGAGTACGGATCGCCTGGTGTGATGATGCGAGCATCCGGCAACGTCAGATCGCCACGGGTGGGGGGGACATCGACGGCGTTCAGGGCGTTGAGAGGGAGATTGAACTGGAGGCGGAGGGGGACCGACCCCCCTCCGTGATCGGAATGGCAGTGGCCGCAATTGGTGTGCAGGTAGGAGCGGGCCCTCGCTTCGATCGGCTGCCTGTCGTCGACCGGGTCGGCTAACCTTCGTTCGAGTGCGGCCGATGCGTCGTCGAAGGGAGGGAGCGGATCACCTTCGTCGTCGGCCCGGTGGAGGAATCCCGCCTCGGTCAGGGAGACGAGCTGGTTCTTCCCGTCGGGCCCAGGCCGGTTCAACTGCTCGGGGAGGAAGGCCAACGCGTATTCCGATTGATTGCTGTGGCAGGACATGCACTGACCGCGGCTCTGGAACTGCCAGACGCGATCGGGGCCGAGGTCGGGCAATGCGATCTCGGCCCCCTCGGTAGGGACCAGGTCGGCGTCGAGCTGGTCCTCTCGCCAGGCGAAGGTGTAGGCCCGCCATTCCAGGCCATCGTAATGCAGGAGCTGGGTTTCCAGGCGCCTCTCGGCCAGCGAGAGTGTGCGCATCAAGACCGCGTCTTTGGGGAAGTGCATGCGGAAAGCATGCCAGTCGACCAGGCCGGGGATGGGCTTTCCGTTGGCGTAATACGTGGCCGAGGATTGGCCCGGGAAGGCGGCCCAGTGCTCGGCCGTGGCGCCATCGAGCCATTGGCGGCTGTTGACCTCGAAGGGAATGACCCCGTCGGCTGGCTCGTGATGCTCGACCGAGGCGAACAGGCCGGTATCGGACAGGGTGGTTGGGAACGCGACGTTCCGCTCGCCGCCCTGGCTCCGTTCCAACGTGTGGATGGTGCCGGCCTCGTGGTCGAGGAAATAGAGCTCGCCGTCGCGGTTCTCGCAGAAGGCGACGAAGCGGATCGAGGGGCGGGCCAGTTCGGGCATCTCGACGGTGCGTCCCCCCTCGAAGCGGGCGGCCCAGAGGCGGCGGGTCTCCCAGTCGCCGAAGATGTACGCCCCGAACAGCTCGGGGAACTTCTTGCCTCGGTAAACCAGGCCGCCGGTGACGCTACAGGCGATCGCGTGCGGTAGCTCGATCAGCGGGGGGTGGATCGGTGTGGGGCCGACCTGATCCGACTTGATCGGCTGCGGGCCCTCCATCGCGGCCCAGCCGTAGTTGCCCCCTTTCTCGACCCGATACACCATCTCCCAGAGTTCCCAGCCGACGTCTCCGACGAACAGCTCGCCGGTCTGGCGATCGAAGCTCATGCGCCAGGGATTGCGGAAGCCGTAGGCCCAGACCTCGGGGCGGGCCCCCTCGAACGAGACGAACGGGTTGTCGTCGGGGATGGCGTAGTTTCGGCCCTCGTCCTTGCGATCGACGTCGATTCGGAGGATGGAGGAGAGCAGGTCGGAGATATCCTGGCCCGTGTTGAGCGGGTCCGGCGGGTTCGGGCTGGCCGCGTCTCCGGTGGAGATGTAGAGGAAGCCATCGGGTCCGAAGTGGAGGTCGCCCCCGTTGTGTCCGCCTTGGAGGAAGGAGATGACGATCTCCTCGGAAGATGGGTCGATCCTCGGCGGGTCCGTCTGGGAGACCGTGAACCGCGACACGCGGGTTCCGTCCTTGAGATTCGGCTGGCTGCGATCCGACCCCCGCAGGGTGTAGCAGATGAAGCACTGCCGATTGCGCTCGAAGTCTGGGTGGAAGGCCAGGCCGTAGACCGCTTCGACCCCCTCCGCGCCTTCGAGCCGATCGAGGGTTTCCAGTTCCCGAGGGAGGTCGAAGAAGAGTTCGGCCTGGGCGTTCTGGTCATCGGCAAACGAATAGAGAACGCCAGACTGCTCGCCGACGATGAGGCGGCCTGACCGGGGCACTCGGGCGATGAGCAAGGGGTTGGTGAACTTCAAGTTCGGGAACACTCGGACGACGTCGAACGGGGGAGGCGGATCGGGAGATCCGACAACCCGGGAGGAGGTCCAGGGAGTGCGGTCGGGGAGCGGAGACGCGGCGGTCCCGGGCGTGCTTCCCTTGATTCCGGCCGGGCCCGACCACGCCACGAAGATCCCCAGCAGCAGCAGGATCAGAATCATCGGAACGGGACGGTTGGCGGTGATCGCGGATGATGACATGAGCGGCACTCCGAACGGCGGACCCGGCGAACAAAGCCATGAGAAGGGCGCATGATATCCTATTGTCTTCCAGCTCTGTGATGGCTGGCGAAAATAATGTAGCACTGGCCGGTGACCGTCGGTTGGTCAGAAAACGAAGCCCCCACGGTTTGCTTCGTAGCGACTGGGTCGGGATTGAGGCTGGCTCCACCCCATCTCCGATCCGACGCCGCGAGCTCTATGGGTGTTCACCGACTATGGGGCGGGCCACGTAATCCCAACAGACTTCGCTGGGCACCCGACCGAAGAACTCGAAGGCGATTTGCCGGGCGATCTGCCGGATGGACATGCCATCGCGTCGCGCCCGCCGAATCGAACCAGACTCATCCACCGTGAGCACGTCCTCAGCCTCCGGCTGGTGACGCGATTCCTGTGGCTCGATCCGTTCGTGAGGACGGGGAAGTCAATCCGGCTGGGAGGTCTGGTCGATCGGCGGTGCTGGGGTGTCCTCGTTCGATCGACCCATCTTTTTCGCTGGGATCGGCCGGGCAAGCCACCACCCAAATGAGCCCATGTCGTGACATGCTTTGACACGCGATCCCACGGAAACAGGACGAATACTCGTTGTGTTTCGCCCCGATCTGGAATGGGAAAGATCGCTGTAATGTGTGTTCTTTAGGGGGTTACGTTGATTTTGGTGTCAGAATTGATAATCCTGGTGTCGCCGGTTCGATCCCGGCTCTGCCCACTCCCGACGCAATGCGACCCGGGGCGTTTCAACACGTCTCGGGTTTCTCTTTGCGCTCATCCAACGCGGCGGACAGTTCATCAGTCATTCCGCTCGTTTTCGGCGTGATTCGACCTGGCACGACTCCTGGGCGCTGCCCATGCGCTCCCAGGATGGGGCCGTTGGTCCCCGTTGCAGCGAAGCCCGGAGATTGCATGCCCAGCTTTCCTTCGGAAACACGCGATGGCTATACGATTTTGTCGGGTTTGAGGTCGCATGATCCGAACTCTTCAAGTGCAAGGTTCCCGCTGTGACAGGGCGACCCAGGCATGCAATTTCCGGGTCAGTAGGCCCTTCGTCTTGGCGACTGGAAGAGGGTTCGCACTGGGTTGATTCACGCGGCAATTCTCTGAGCGTCGAACAGTGCAATCCTGGGTCCGCCCCTGGCGAATGGCACGAGAGTCTCCGGCGAACACCCCGAACTCGTCAGCCGGATCGATCGATTCATGTTCGAGGCTCGAGACCGGTCGGCACGCTTTCCGATCACGGTCCTCGATGCTCTGGAGATCGATCCCCATCTCCAGTGACCCGCGGGTGGGTTGCCCCGTCCGGTGGGGGAATTCGTCAAGGCGATCGAATCGGCCGGGGAATTGTCCGAGATCGCCGAGTCTCCGGAGCTTCTCCGACGGAAGAATTCAGTTCCTGGACGGCCTGTCTCCTCATTGCTAGAATCTTTGTTTAACCTCCAGAGGGCATGACCATCGTATCAAAGCAACCCGATTCTGTTGAACCAACGCGGGGCGAGCTAGGCCAACGGAAGGCCTTGAGGTGAGCCCGCCAACTCCCGCGAGGTCTTCCCCGGGCGAGAGGATCATGGTCTTCGTATTCCCTGGCCAGCGTCGTTCCTTGCGGATGATTCGGGGCATCCCCGTCGTCCTCGGGTTGGTTCTGTTGGCGGCCGTTCCATCGCTGGTCGCGGGAGAGGACAGCGCGGATTGGCCTTGGTTACCTCCTGAGCGGCCTGCCGTGCCCGAGCCGGTCAGGGCCGACTGGATTGAGAATCCGATCGATGCCTTTGTCCTGAGGGGGATGGAGGAGTTCGGACTGGAGCCTGCACCGCCCGCTGATCGAGCAACGCTTTTGCGTCGCGTGACGTTTGATCTGACAGGGCTGCCCCCGTCCCCCGAAGACGTTGAGGCGTTCCTGGCCGACACGGAACCGGGGGCGTTCGAACGGGTTGTCGACCGCCTTCTTGACTCTCCGCATTACGGAGAGCGATGGGGCAGGCACTGGCTTGATGTGGTCCGATACGCGGACAGTGATGGATACGAGTATGATGATGCTCGCCCCCATGCCTGGCGATACCGCGACTGGGTGATCGACGCCCTGAACGCTGACATGCCCTACGACCGTTTCGTCCGTGAGCAAGTTGCCGGCGATGAGCTTTCGCCAGACGATCCGGAGGCGCTTGTTGCCACCGGCTTGCATCGGCTCGGGCCGCTCCGCCTGAACGCCGGTAATCAGGACGAGGAAAAGAACCGTCAGGAAGTTCTGACCGAGATGACCGACATGATCGGTTCGGCCTTCCTCGGCCTGACGATCGGCTGCGCCCGCTGCCACGACCACAAGTTCGACCCCATCCCTCAGGCCGACTACTTCCGGCTCCAGGCGTTCTTCGCCGGCACCGAGTCTCGCGACCTGTCGATCGCATCGGAGCCGGAGCAGCGGGAATACGAAGAGAGAATGGACCGCTGGAAGGCGACGAGCGATCGGCTTCGGAAAGAACTGCGGGCGCTGGATGAATCGGGATCTGGAGAAGACCCGGCTCGCCGCGATCTCCTGGTCGCCGAGATCGACGCCCACAATGCGATCAAGCCCGAGCCTCCAGCGGGAATCATGACCGTCTCGGAAGTCGAATCGCCGGCCCCGGCCACGTTTATCCTGTTTCAGGGCGAACCGGGCCGTCATCTCGACGAGGTTGCTCCTCAGTTTCCGGGAGCGATTCATGGTCCGGCTCTTGTTCCGATTTCAGCGACTTCGGAGCGGCCGGGGACTGCCGGGCGGCGCGCCTCGCTGGCAAGGTGGCTGGGCGACCCGTCACACCCGCTGACGGCTCGCGTCATGGTCAACCGCCTCTGGCAGCACCACTTCGGCCGGGGACTGGTGGCCACCCCCAATAATTTCGGCATCATGGGCGACCCGCCGACTCATCCGGAATTGCTCGACTGGCTCGCCGTCGAGTTCGCAGAGGGCGGCTTCCGATTGAAGGCAATGCACCGGTTGATGGTCACCTCAGCGACCTATCGCCAGTCATCGAGGGCTTCGGATCAAAGCCTGGAGGAAGACCCGGACAATCTCTTGCTCAGCCGGATGCCTCGGCGACGGTTGGAGGCGGAGGTCTTGCGAGACGGGGTTCTCGCAGTGGCCGGCACCCTGAACCGGACCCGCGGAGGGCCGGGCGTCCGGTTGCCCCTGGAACCCGAGGTCGCGAGCCAGGTC
Source organism: Tautonia marina (assembly GCF_009177065.1). Classification (NCBI taxonomy): domain Bacteria; kingdom Pseudomonadati; phylum Planctomycetota; class Planctomycetia; order Isosphaerales; family Isosphaeraceae; genus Tautonia; species Tautonia marina. Next base: position 91,748 of record NZ_WEZF01000025.1, on the reverse strand, counting down.
TACAAGGGGAACTGGGAGCCGACCCCGGACCCGGACGAATACACCAGACGAAGCATCTACCTCTTCGTCAAGCGCAACATTCCGCTGCCCTTCATGGAAGCGTTTGATGCGCCGGATACCCTGGTCTCGTGCGGTGAGAGGAACATCAGCATCCACGCCGGCCAGGCGCTGGCCTTGTTGAACAGTGCGCTCCTGGACGAACAGTCGCGGAACTTCGCGGGGCGATTGCTCGCCGAGGTCGGGCCCGACCCGGACCGTCTGGCCGGCAGAGCGATAGAGGTCGCACTGTCCCGCCCGCCTCGGCCGGAGGAACGGGAGCGAGCCCATCTGTTCCTTGAAGGCCAGGCCGCGCTGCTGGAGGTCGAAGGGGTGTCGTGGGACACCGAAGGATCGCCATTGCCCGAAGGGGTGACTCCGGCCCTCGCCGCAGCACTCTCCGACCTGTGCCTGGTCCTGATGAATCTCGACGAATTTCTTTATGTGGATTGATCGGCTCGATCGTCCTCAGTCTTTCAGCCCCAGGGGTGATCTCATGCCAAGCAACCAGGCGTCGCACCCTGAGTCCTGCCCGGGGGCCTCGATCGCGCGGAGTCGCCGGGATTTTCTCTCCCGGAGTGCTCTCGGATTTGGGTCGATGGCCGCTGCCTCGCTGCTCGCCCAGGACGGTCTTCTGCCCCAGGCTCTGGGAGATGACGAACGCCTGACCGATCCGCTCGGGGCCCGCGCCCCGCACTTCGAGCCGAGGGCCACGTCGGTCATCTTCCTGTTTCTGACCGGCGGGCCAAGCCAGATGGAGACGTTTGACCCGAAGCCGTTGCTCAACCGGCTTCACGGTCAGCGCACGCCGGAGAGCTTCGGGAAGGTCACCTTCCAGCAAACGAGCGACGAATCGCTGCTGCTCGGCTCGAAGCGGACGTTCCGGCAGTGTGGAGAGAGCGGCCTGGTGATGTCGGATCTTTTTCCGCATCTGGCAACCTGTGCCGATGACCTGGCGGTGATCCGATCCTGCCACGCCGACAGCATCACCCACGCGCCGGCGATGTATCAGATGAACACGGGTCGGGAGTTGATGGGCCACCCGAGCCTTGGCTCCTGGGCGGTCTATGGCCTGGGGAACGGGACCGAGAACCTCCCGGCCTTCGTGGTGATGCTTGATCCGGACGGCCCCTTGACGGGCGGCCCGCCCTGCTGGGGATCAGGCTATCTGCCGCCGGTCTATCAGGGGATGCCCTTCCGATCGGGTGAGACGCCGCTCTTGAACCTCCGACCCTCGGGGGGCCGGAGCCGGGATCGACAGCGGGCTGCGCTTGATCTGCTGCGCGACCTGAACCACGCCGGAGATCGCGAAGCGGACGACCCGGTCCTGGGGGCCAGGCTCGCGTCGTACGAGCTGGCCTTTCGGATGCAGTCGCATGCCGTCGAGGCCGTTGATGTCGGTGGCGAGACGGAGGAGACTCAATCACTCTACGGGCTCGACCGTCCCGAAACCGAGGAGTTCGGCCGTCGCTGCCTGCTGGCTCGGCGGCTGGTCGAGCGAGGGGTTCGGTTCGTCCAGCTTTATCACGGCGGCGGACCGGGGAACATGACCTGGGACGCTCATGGGGATATCGAGGAGAACCACCAGCGGATGGCCGGCGAGGCAGACAAGCCGATCGCCGGGCTCCTGACCGACCTGAAGCGCCGGGGCTTGCTCGACTCGACGCTCGTGGTCTGCGGCGGTGAATTCGGCCGCACGCCGATGTCGCAGGGGAGCACCGGCCGCGACCACAACCCCTTCGGCTTCAGCATGTGGCTGGCGGGAGGCGGGGTGAAGGGAGGCGTGACGGTCGGCGCGACGGACGAGATCGGCCTCCGCGCCGTCGAGTCGCCCAAGCACGTCCGCGACCTGCACGCGACGATTCTGCACTTGCTCGGGCTCGACCAGTACGAGCTGACCGTGATCCACGACGGCCGCGAGGAAAAGCTCACCGATACCGGCGGTCGCGTGATCTCAGAGATTCTCTGATTCGATCTGGTCCCGGTTTACCAGAGCGTGTACCCGCCATCGATGACCAGGGTCGAACCGGTCATGTACGATGAAGCGTCACTGGCCAGGTAGAGGGCCAGGCCGGCCAGTTCGTGAGGCTGGCCGAGCCGCCCCATCGGGACCATCGATTCCATCGTCGTGCGCAGCTCGGGGCGTTCCGAGAACCATCGGACGTTCGGATCGGTCAGAAAGCCACCGGGGGCAATTGCGTTGACCGTCACGCCGCGATCGGCCCAGTCGGCTGCCAGGGCTCGGGTGAACTGGATCATGGCCGCCTTGGAGGTCTCGTAGCTCCGGCCACCGATCCCCCTGGTGGCGATCAGGCCGCTGATCGAGGCAATATTGATGATCCGGCCCCAACCTCGGGGAAGCATCGCGCCGCCGAGGAGCTTCGACCAGAGGAAGCAACTGGTCAGGTTCAGGTCGATGATCCGCTGCCAATCGCTCAGTTCTAGTTCCTCGGTGGGTGTCGGGATGCGGCGCCCGCCGACGTTGTTGACGAGGATGTCGATCGGGCCGAACTCGCTGAGGACCCGGCGGGCGGCCGCCTCGCTCGATCCGGGGTCGCCCACGTCGGCGGGGAGGATATCGATCCGTCGGCCCGTTGCCGAGAGTTCCTCCTTCGCCGTGGCGAGCGCCTCAGGTTCCCGGCCGATCAGGACGAGGTCGGCCCCGGCTTCGGCGAGCCCCCGGGAGACCGCCAACCCCAGTCCCCGGCTTCCCCCGGTGATGCAGGCCCTTCGGCCCTCGAGTCGAAATTGATCCAGAATGGACATCAAGGTTCCCTTTTCTTCTCGATCCGGATTGCCCGCCGTTCCTCCCCACTGGATCGGATCAGAGGACGTTCGGCAGCATTGAATTAAAGCATGTTTTCATGGCGAGGCCGAGCGCTGAAGCTCAGCGAGACATGATGGATCCGCAACTCCGCGGGCGGGCCTTCCTGATCGCCCAAGCGATCGATTGCCTGTCCGGTCGCATTCTGGACAACCACCGCCACGCCAAGCCCCTGGCCGATCGGGAAGTTCACGTTTCCGGCCGTCGAACCAAGGTAGCGCTGGAGGGTGAAGGAGCGGGGCTCGCCAAAGGTCGGCCGGAAGTCTACCGATGCCAGTTCCTGGGCCTCTCTCGGGTTCTTCGAGGCGTCCGCGAAGCGGAACAGGATCAGTCGGCAAGAGAATCGACCGAGGAACTCCTCGTCGAACTGCTCGGGAGAGCCACCGCTGCCGCTTGCGGTCACGCTGAAGGTGTATTCGCCTCCCCGAGCAGACCGGATCTCCTGCGCCAGGATTGCACTGGCTCCTGGAGCGACGGTGGGATTGGGGGCGAAACCGAGGGCGATCTGGCGATCGGGAGTCTCCACAGGCCGGACGATCAGTCCGTTCGGCTCGGGTTCGGAACCAATCGGCCAGGCTCTCCAGCCTTTGTCTCGGGTTGGAGGAGTTACCGCGATGAGCGGACGACCCGACGCAAAATCAACATCGAGTAACTTGCTGTCGTCGTACGGTGGGACGAACGCCGGGTCGCCTCCAGGTTCGCAACGATCGGTCGTCGCCGGGGAGTCGCCGAGGATCGAGTACAAGGGCTCGCCGCGAGTGATCGGTTGTGGGCGGCCGAGCTTATCGGGAAACATGCCGTGATGATCGATCCCGAGCAGGTGGAAGATGGTGGCCGTCAGGTCGTGCGGCCGGATTGGGTCGGAGGCCGGCAAGGCGCCGTCGCGGTCGCTCGAACCGAAGACCTGGCCCCCGGAGATGCCGGCCCCGGCCATCACGAAGCTGAAGACATTGCCCCAGTGATCGCGTCCTCCCTGCGCGTTGATCCGAGGCGTCCGACCAAACTCACCGATGGCCACGACCAGGGTTTCGTCGAGCAACCCTCGCGATTCGAGGTCCTCCAGCAAGGCGGTGAAGGTCACGTCGAACTGCGGGCAAAGGACGTCCTGAAGGCGGTCGGCGTTCTGGGCGTGGGTGTCCCACATCGGATTATCGACGGCGGAATCGCCGGGTTCTCGAGTCCAGTTCACATGGACAAGCCGCACGCCGGCCTCAATGAGCCGACGGGCCAGCAAGACGGTCTGACCCCACGAGTCGCGCCCGTAGCGATCACGGACCTTCTCGGGTTCCTGGCTCAGGTCGAACGCGGCCCGAGCTTGACCGGACGAGACAAGGTCGTACGCGTGCTGGGCGTAGCGGTCCCAGCCGTCGAGGACGCCCCCCTGCTCGACCGCCCGAAGGTGCCCATCAAGTTGACCGAGCAAGGCTCGGCGACGATCGACCCTGACCCGAGGAAGTTCCGGGGGCAACTCCAGACCTTCGATGTGATAGCCCGGTGCGGCCGGGTCGCCGACGAACCGCTCGGGCTCCCAGGCACGGCCAAGGAATCCGGCGGTCTGACCGGCGGGGGTCACGCTGTCGTTCAGGCGCATCAGGTCGGGGATCCAGACGGTCGAGAGGGCCGGCATCGTCTCGCTCGGCCGGAGCATCTTGACGATCGAGCCGAAGTAGGGCCAGTCGGTCGGCTTGATCTGCCGGGCGCTGCCGGGTCCGTAGGGGTAGCCGGTGAGGACCCAGTAACCGCTGACATCGTGGTTCGGGTCGTCGGTGGCGATCGACCGGACGACGGCCAGCTTGTCCGCCATGCGAGCGGTGCGCGGGAGCAGCTCGCAGAACTGGATGCCGGGCACGTTGGTGGCGATGGGGCGGAAGGGGCCTCGAATCTCGACGGGGGCGTCGGGCTTGGGATCGAAGGTTTCGTGCTGAGGGGGGCCGCCCTGGAGCCACAGGTAGATGACGTTCTTCGCCCGACCGAACATCACGCCATCGAGCCCCTGGCCGAGCGGAGAGGCCATCGGAGCGGCCATCGCCGGATTTGGGACGGCTCCGGCCCGCAACAGGTCGCCCAGGCCGAGGCCGAGCACGCTCAGGCCGCCGATACGGAGCCATTCACGGCGGCTCTGACCGTCGCAGAGCCTCGTCGGTCGATCGTCGAGTCCGAACATCCGTCCCCTCCCCAGGTGGATTCAAATGCCCTCGAATGGCCGCTTCAACGTATCGATCGAATCGACGGCTTGCAATCTCATCGCGCTGCCAGGCTCCTCCATCGGGAGCCGACGACGTCTCGGTTTCACCACAGAAACGATCGGGGCTCGGCGCCGTCAGAGGTCCGCAAGGGGTCGATCGGCGTCGCCGAACCGGGTCAAGGAGACACCCATCCGGTCCATCAGAGACAGGTAGAGGCTACATGCGCGGCGGTCGCTGTCGTCGCGGTCGAGGTAGTCAAGGACGCGCCCGGTCGACAATCCCCCGCCCGCCCTGCCTGCCAGGAGGATCGGCATCTCGTCGGCCTGGTGCCGATCACCGTCAAAGAGGTTCGAGCAACACATGAGCAGCGAGTGATCGAGCATCGTGCCGTCGCCTTCGGGAATCTGCTTCAGCCGATCGAGCAGATAGGCGAATTGAGCGACATGGAACTGGTTCGTCTTCAGGTACATCGCTTCCAATTCCGGCTCGCGTCCGTTGTGGGTGAGGTCGAGGTGGAGGCTGCCGGTCACGCCTTCGAGGAAACCGAAGTTCATCTGCGAGAGGTCGTTGTTGAGCATGCAGGTGACGATGCGGGTTTTGTCCATCTGGAAGGCCAGGACGATGAGGTCCATCATCAGCCGCATGTGGTCGGGAATGTCCTGCGGCAAGTGATCTGCGGGGCGTGGTAGATCGGGAGTTTCAAGCGTCGGTCGCCAGCCCTCCAGCCGACCGTCCTTCGAGGCGTGATCGATGCGGCGCTCGACGTCTCGAATCGATTCCAGATACTCGTCCAGCTTCCGGCGGTCGTCGAGGCCGACTCGGCCTTTCAGGTCGTGGGCATCGGCCAGCACATGATCAAGAATGGAGCGATCGAGGCGTCGGCCCTCGGGGTCTCCCACGAGCAGGTCATAGACCCGTGAAGGATAGATCTCCTTCGTCGCCGGCTTCGTGTCGCTGGCCCAGGAGATGCTTGAGCCGTAGATCATCGAGAGGCCGTCCTCGAGCCGGAGCTCCGTCGGCTCGATACCGAGGACGAGGCTTGGGACTACGGTCCGTCCGCCGATCTGTCGGGCGAGGACCTGGTCCATCGTCTGGCCGACGCGGATCTCTCCCTGATCGGTGCTGACCCAGGCTCCTGACAGCAGGTTCGGCATCCGACCGAGGTGGGCGCTTGCGTGCCGGACGGCCTGCTCGTTAAACAGACCGCGAAGAAAGACCATGTCCTCCCGGAAGGGGCGCATCGGTTCCAGGCCGGGACCGATCTCCATCGCCGCGCCGCGGCCCTTGGCCCACCAGTGCTCTGGCTCGACACCGTTGGAGAAATAGATGCAGGCGAACCGGACAGGAGGCCGGGACTGGCCGGTCGCGGGGGCGCGCTTGCCGGTGTCCTCGGCTCGGACCGGCAGCGAATCCAGCCAGGGCAAGGTCAGGGCCAGGCCGCCGCTGCCGCGGAGGAAGCCTCTTCGACTCATCGGGCGATCGCTCGCCGGATTCCCAGGATCGGTCATCATTCCCCTCCTACCTCCCCCCGATCGGGGGGAAGGATCGCGTCGGTGCGACGATTGCGGAACTGCTCGCTGGAGACGATCTGGACGATCAGATCGGAGATACGGCCGCCGTGTTCGAGGGTGTCTGTCATGCGTTCGATCAGCGGGCGATCGGAGGCCAGCTCGGCTCGTCCGAGCGCATAGCCCAGGAGCTTGGTGCTGAAGTTCCGATGGAACTGGGAACGTTCGCGACGAAGGTAGGCCCGCAGTCCGTCCGGTCCAGAGACGAATGTGCCGTCGGCCAGCGTGCCGGAGGGGTCGATGGGCTGGCCGTCTCGATACGAGTCGCGCCAGCGCCCCAGCGGGTCAAACTGCTCCAGGGCGAAGCCAAGCGGATCGATCCGAGCATGGCAGTTGATGCAGGAGGCGTCGGAACGGTGGGCCTCCAGACGCTGCCGGACGGTCAGGCCGTCGCCTCGAACGTCGTCGGCCGGGATCGAGCCGACGTCGGCGGGAGGCGGGGGGACCGGCGTGCCCACCACGCGTCTCAGGACCCAATCGCCCCGCTTGACGGCGCTGGTCCTTAAGGGTGCGGAGGTCGCCGTCAGCACGGCCCCGAGGCCGAACAGGCCTCCTCGATGCTGGCGATCCAGGTGATCGACGCGGGAGAAGGTGTCGTCCGAACGTGATCCGACTTCGACTCCGTAGTGTTCGGCGAGCCGACGGTCGAGGAACGAGTAATCCGCGAACAGGATCTCATCAACCGGCCGGTCCTCACGAACGAGATGCTCGAAGAAGGAGATGGCCTCCTCATACATCGAGGCCCGGAGCAGCTCGCTGAATTCGGGGAAACGGTCAGTGTCGATCCCTTGATAGCGGTCGAACCGATAGAAGCCAAGCCATTGACCGAAGAATTCGGTCGCGAGTCGGCGAGCCCTGGGGTCGCGGAGCATGCGGCGGGCCTGTCGATCCAGTTCGGCCGGGTCCTTCAACCGGCCCTCGGCCGCCGATTGCAGAAGCTCCTCGTCCGGGATCGAGGACCAGAGAAAATAACTGAGCCGATTGGCCAGCTCCCCCTCGGAGAGCGCGACGACGCCTGGCTGATCGGAAGGCACGGACTCGACCCGGTACAGGAATGCCGGTGCGACGAGAATTCGTGCCAGCAGAGTGCGGATGGCCCGATCGTGATCGAGTTCTCCCTCCGAGCGCAGATCGGAGTAGAAGCCTCGCAGGCGTTGCCGATCGTCCGGGGTGAGGGGACGCCGCCAGGCACGTTCGGCGAATCGCAGAGCGTCCTCAACATGGCCCGGTTCGGCATCGCGGAGGGCCTGCTGCATCATGGTGAATTCGTCAGTAAGGCGACGGACGAACTCGGCGGGCTCGGGGGCCAAGCGGTCGATCTCCTTCCGATCAAGTTCACTGATGGAGGAGACATCAAGATTAAGTGAAAACTTCTGGATTGCAAAGAGAAGGTTCCGGTCGTAGTAATCAAACGAGGTGAGCAGGTCAGCCCAGGCCTCGTCCAGCCGACGCCGGGTTTCATCGTCAGCAATGTGATTGACGAAAAAATGGTCATCACGATGGTATTTGATGGCTGTGTGAAAGTGATTGCGCTCGGGAGTGTTGTAAGCGTTGTCGAACGGCTCGGGAATCGGATCGCGATCGGACGGAGCCGGCTCGCGGTGCGAGATGCTCGGGAGCACGCGGGCGAACGCCGAGGCACCGTTTTGCCATTCGTCAACCGCGGGATCTTCGGGGACCGCCAGCAGTGCCGACGTGCCGGAAACCTCGGCGGAGATCGCTCCTCCGTGGTCCCAGTCGGCGATCCGGCATCGGACGACCCCTGCCGAGTTGCCGGTGTCAAGCAGGGCAACATCGACCATCAGTCGAGCCGAGTCCGCTCCCGTAGGGATTTGAAGATCGACCGGGATCGTGGCCCCGGCCGGGATTGCAAAATCGTTGTCGCCGATCGAGCCGCCGGACGGTGTCTGGCCGAAGGCGAGTCGTTGGGACGTCTCGGGCGTGACGGAGTTCCGAAGCGGCTGGGGAAGTCCTCTCCGACGCTCGCGACTCCGGAACTGGACCCGAGGGTTTTTCCAGACGACGATCCCGTGCTCGGCCGGTGGGTCGCTGACGGTCGAAACCGACACTTCCAATCGGGCAATTCGAGATTTCTCGGGCCACTGGATCGGGACGAGGAACGAGTACTCACGATCGAGTTGAACCTCGCCAGCCGACAGCACGGCGGCTTCTTCCACGTCCCCGGTCGCTTCAGCAAGCGTGTGTTGCCACTCGCGAAGGTCCTCCGCGATCTCGTCGATGAGCGCTCTGGTCTCCTCGGTGTTCCGATCCAACGGAGACGGCAAGGATTGCCAGCGGTTGATGATCTCCGAGAGTGGTGATGGCATTCCTTCACGATTGAGAATGTCCCAGAGGTGCTCGCAAAGACGGACGCTCTGGCCCTCGCGTCGCGCAAGCTCCGGCAACTCGAACGCGCCAAGGCCCAGTTCGTCGCGGAATCGGTATTGCCAGGCGACAACCATCGCCGCGGGGTAGCGGTCCTGACCGAACGGCTCGGCCCCCTCCCCTGCTCCGGCACGGAAGCCGTGATCGCGGTAGAGCTGTTGGAGCCGAGTGATGGCGGAGAGCTCACGGCCGGTCTGGCCAGGGTCTCTGAAGAAGGTGAGCGGCCCAGCACCGATGACCGCATGATCAGAAACAATCTTGGCCGCTTCGAGGTAACGCTCCAGAGTGGAGTCTTGCATGAACTGAGCTCCCCCGGCATTGGTGAACCCTTCGCCAGAGACGGCGTCGCTCACGAAACGGTCGGCGACATTCAGATCGAGCCCTGTCAGGTCGCGAATCGTATAGGCGTACTCGGCACTGGTGAGGCGCCGCATCGCGACGGGGCCGGGGTCACCGGCGTTCTGCTCGACGTAACGATCGAGGCCTTCCGTGATGGTTCGGAGGATGGTCTCTGTTCGCAAGGTGCCGGGCTGCGGCATGTACTCGGGCGGCATCTTGCCCTCAAGGAGGACACGGGCAACCTTTTCCCACTCCTTGAAGGTTGGACCGAAGTCTGGCTTCGCGGCCATTGCTTCGAGATTGACATGCGCCTCGGTGATCTCGTGGCCGTGACATTCCACGCAATACCGTTGCAAAAACGTCGCTAACTGAGGGAGTGGCTCGTCACCTGCCGCATGGGCCGAGCCGATGCTCGCGAGCAGGCTGGCTAAGAGTCCGGCAGAGAGAACGAACCGATCCAGGCCCTCGGTGTTCGAGGGGATTCTCATGTGAGCCTCCACGACGACCACGAGCGAGGGACCCCAGATCGCCCCGCCCTCCACTGAGGTGAGTCGGCAATGATTTTGACGATAGCCGCGTGGCGGTTCGAATCCAAGGAAATTAGATGCGAATTCGATCCATCTCTCGGAGCATCCGCCGCCTTGAAGGATGTTCTGGGCGGACGTTGCAGGGGCCGAAACCATGGCGTTGAGGAAGACTCAAGGCACCGTGAGATGCGCTCGCGCAAAGTCAAGGCACACACGAACATTCTCGTCTTCGAGCGCGATCTGGCGTTCTGGCGAGAGACTGCTCACCTGGGAAAGGTTCTCGGTGCAATTCTGACGAACCAGACGGAGCGTCTTGGCCAGTCGGCGTCCTGAAGCCTGAGAGGAGTGCCAGTAGGACTCCTGAAGGCAAGGGACAAGGAGGGGATCGCGGGTGATCATTTCCAGTGTCAGATTGAGCCGGGGATTCTCACGAAGCAAGACCCGGACCAGGGCCGGGACGTCGATCATCCCGAGGCCAAGGGGGGCATCGTCGAGCAGGAAGCCATCGGAAGCCTCCGCGAGCCGGGCATCCTTCAGATGGGTCGAGACGGCAAAGGGTGCGAGCAGACGGACCGTCTCCTCGGGGTTCATGAGCAGGGCGAGATCGTTGCCGATGTCCACGGTGGCGCCGATCGCTTCACTGCTGATCTCGGTCAACAGGTCAGCCAGCTCCCTGGCATCGCGGTCCTTGTGGTTCTCGACGGCCAGGCGAATCCCTTCGGTTCTCGCGATCGGCTCGGCACGCTGAAGCGATCGACGCGAGGTGTCGAGAAACGTTCGGTAGGCCTCGCCCGAGGCGAAGGCCTCGTACCGTCTCCCGGTATGGCAGACGGTCCGAGCGATCGTGCCGCCGCAATCTCGAACGCAGCGCAGCTCGGCTCTGAAGCGGTCGAGATCGTCCTTGTCTGTCGGCAGGCGAACCGACCCTTCAACGTACATCTCCCATTGCTCGGCCTGACGACGGACCTGATGGGCCTCGGAACGATCAAGGACTCCCAGCGGAGCCTGGATACCCGCCGCGCCTCGGTCTCGGCAAAAGGCCAGAAATCGGAACGGGTCGAGGAACTCTTTTCCCTTCCGGCGCGTTTGGATCGCATACGAGGCTGCTCCGATCCCAATCGGTGCTCGGGCGTCTCGATCGCTCGCTCCCATTGCCAACGAGGCCGGGATCAGCGCGATCCTGGCAAGGAAGGTGCGTCGGTTCATCGCCATCGATCATTCCTTCCTGCCGCATGGTGGTGGAGTGAGCTCTGGGCCTTCGTCTTATCAGCGTTTCAATGTGTTCGGGAAACGTAATGGATGAGTGTCCTCTCCGAATTCGCTGATCATCAAATCTTGCGATCGATCAGGAATTCAGCGTGGGTAACCATCGCAGCGCGTTCTCTCGAAAAATCTTTCGAAGGATTGGCTCGGGGAGTCCAAGACCCAGGGTTGGCTGTCCTTCATAATCCATCGGCCCCTCGCTCGCGAAGAATGTCCAGTCGAGTTCGTGACGGGCGTTCATGGAGCGGACGGCGGCGTTCTCGTCTCCTCCCCGGAACGAAAAATCGGTGCCATAAAGGACCCGATCCTGGTAGCGTTCCAGGAATGCTTTCACCTGTTCATGATTTCCGCGGGCGAAGTACCGCACGCGTGCCGCCGTGTCGACCGCGAACTGGGGAAATGCGTCGAGCCGTTTCGAGAGGGCGTCGAGGTTCTCCTCATGACTGCCGAGATGGCAACCGATGACGCGGAGATCCGGAAATTGAGCCAGGACGCGGTCCCTTGCGGCCAGGATCTCCTCCTTCGAGGGGGCTCCGGCCTTCCCGAGCATGTGCCATTGCGGATTCCTGGAATAGTAAGGGTATTCGGGGTTGTTTTCATCCAGGGGGAGCCAGGCTCCATCAGGCTCGGCGAGGTGGGCGAGGAGTGTCCGATCGGCGTTTTGGATGGCCTCGTAGATCGGCAACAGCCTGGGATCGTCGGGCAAGAGGTAGGCCCCGGATTTCGACTGGATCGCCATGCCGATGGTCTTCCAGATCTTGACCGCAATCGCGCCTTCGTCGAACGTACGCTGGAGGTGGGCGATGGTCCGCTCGACGAACTCCGGGTTCTCGAAGTCGCGAGCGTCGAAGGTCGAGGCCCAGGCGAGCGTCCCCTGACCTTGCAGCACGACGTCCCGCGTCGCGGCCAGCTTCGCGTCGAGGTCGAACGGTTCGTTACCAACTGCCGGGCAGACGACAATGTCGAGCCCCTGCCAGCCTGTCGTTTCCAGGGCACTGAGCAACGCTGGTGCTTCTTGATGAATATGAATATGTGAGTCGAATCTGGTGAACTCCGAAGCGGTCGCCCCCCGACTGTTGGCCTGGAGAAAGGCAGAGGCAGGCAAGAGTCGGAGCAAATCTCGGCGGTTGAGCATGGGAAACTCATCCTTCAGATGTTCGAGGTTCGATTCTTGTCACGTTAAGGGGGGCGACGTCGGAGGATGTCAACATCTTGGGGGAAAATCGTTCAGTGACCTGCACGAGATGGGACTTGGGCTCATCCCCCCTTTTCGTCTCCAGTGTTCAGCCAGGGCTTCGTGTTCAATATTCGGGGGTGAACATTTCTTTTGAACGATTCTTTTGAGCATTCTCTGCGAACGACTGGTGGAGGTGTCGAGGATCCTCGATCCTGGATGAGTCTCCACTATCTCGGCGATCGGTCTTTTCCGCAACAGATTGGGGATCGTTCCCGGAGAGTGGAACTCCAGACGGCTCGGGCTGGGTGATTGACCAGGCCCATGCAAGCCGTTTCAATCGTGAATCGAGTCTCTCGTTGCCCGAACCCCATCATAACGCTGCCCGGAGACCTCCGGGCCTGGCCGGAGGGTTTGCCATGCTCACCTTCTTCGATCGCGACCCGGCAGGAAGCCGACGCGAATTCTTGCGAGTGGGAGGTTCGGTTGCCATTGGGGCGGCGGGATTGACCTTGGGCCAGCTTGCAACCCTTCAAGCACATGCCGCAGTCGAGACGCTGCCCGGCCTGCTCACAGGAAAGTCCGTCATCTTCCTGTTTCTGCACGGCGGGCCGAGCCAGTTCGAGACTTTCGATCCCAAGATGGACCGCCCCGAGGGTATCCGAAGTGCGACGGGAGAACTCAGCACCAGCCTCCCAGGTGTGACCTTCGGCAGCTCATTCCCGAAGCTTGCCGAACGAGCCCATCGGCTGAACATCATCCGGTCATTCGTCCCCGGCGATGCCAATCATAACCTTAAGCCTCTTGTGGGTCGTGACACATTCGAGACCAACCTCGGATGTGTCTACGCCCGGGTCGCTGGCGCGAACCACCCGGAGTCGGGCCTTCCGACCAACGTCGTGCTCTTCCCCCGAGCGGTCGACGATTCCACGCGCCCCGGCACGTCTTCCTTCGGACGATTCGACGCCACCGGGCCGCTGTCGTCGGCCGATGCCCCGTTCGACCCGGCCGAGGCAGCGCCTGGGACCGGTGAGTTTTCAATGGCGATCCCTCGCGAGCGACTGAACGATCGACGCCGGTTACTCGACAAGCTCGATGGGCTTGTCAGGGGGCTTGAGCAGGCGCCAGCGATCGAAGGGGTGGATCGGATGCGTGAGCAGGCCTATCGGCTGATCGATGGTGGTCTGGCCGAAGCGTTCCATCTGGATGGCGAAGACCCCCGTGTCGTCGAGCGATACGATACAGCCCCCTTGGTTCGTGCCGAGTCGATCCGCACTGTCTGGAACAACCACAAGAATTACCTCGACAACGCGAAATCGCTGGGCAAGCTCCTCTTGCTGGCCCGTCGCCTCTGTGAGCGCGGAGCCGGTTTCGTTACGGTGACGACCAATTTCGTCTGGGACATGCACGCCGACGTCAACAACGCGACGATGGTCGAGGGGATGAGCTACATGGGCCCACCGCTCGATCACGCACTCTCCGCGTTCGTCGACGACCTGTACGCCCGAGGACTCGACGAGAAAATTCTCCTCGTTGCCTGCGGAGAGATGGGTCGGACCCCCCGGATCAATGCCAAGGGAGGCCGCGACCACTGGGGATCGCTCGGCCCGCTCTTGCTGGTCGGCGGCGGACTTCCCGGAGGTCAGGTCATCGGCCAGTCGAGCCGAGACGGCGCCGAGCCTCAGACCGAGGCCATTACTGGACAACATCTTTCGTCGACCGTCTTGCACACGCTGTTTGACGTTGGACAGCTTCGACTGGTCCCGGACCTTCCCCGAGAGTTTGCTCAAACGATGGCGAGTTGGCCGCCGATCCCGGGGCTCTGAGGGGAAATCATGATCAGGCCCGGGATCGATTCGCAGAGTGAGTGATCGCTCTGGACTCTGGAGTCCGGCGTCCTTAGCTTTCAAAAGACTCAAAATTCTTTTAAAAGAGGTTGGCTCATGCCAGGATGTCTTGAACCACGCTTCCCCCCACGTCGGTCAGGCGGAAGTCGCGGCCCTGAAATCGGTAGGTGAGTTTCGTGTGATCGATGCCGAGAAGATAAAGCATCGTTGCGTGGAGATCGTTGATGTGAACGCGATTTTCGACGGCGTGATAGCCTAGCTCGTCCGTCGCGCCGAAGTGGATGCCGGGCTTGATGCCGCCGCCGGCTAACCACATGCTGAATCCGGCCAGGTGATGATCACGGCCATTCCCCTGGGCCATTGGGGTTCGTCCGAACTCGCTTCCGAAAACAATCAAGGTGTCGTCGAGCATTCCGCGTTGCTTCAGGTCGCTCACGAGTGCGGCCACGCCTCGATCGACCTCGGCAGCCGTTCCGGCGACGTGGTCTTTGATCGCGCCATGATGGTCCCAGTCGCGGTGATAGAGCTGGATGAACTTCACGCCGCGTTCGGCCAGGCGTCGGGCCAGGAGGCAGTTCGATGCGAAGGTGCCGTCACCTCCCTCGGTGCCATAGAGTTCTCGAATATGGGCCGGCTCGTCCGAAAAATTGACAAGGTCGGGGACGCTTGTTTGCATCTGGAATGCCAGTTCATACTGGCTGATCCGCGCGGCGATTTCAGGGTCGTCCACCGCCTCAGCTTCGATCGCGTTGAGGGCCTCGACGGCTTCGACCACGTCGCGCTGGCGATCTGGGGTGACGCCTTGCGGGCTCTTCACGTACATCACCGGGTCGCCCTGGCCTCGAAACTGGACCCCCTGGAACTCGCTCGGGAGGAAGCCAGAGTGCCACTGCCTCGCGGCGATCGGCTGCGACTGGCCGTACTTGCCGGTCGAGACCATCACCACATAGCCCGGAAGGTTGTCGATCTCATTTCCCAGGCCGTAGAGCAGCCACGAACCCATGCTCGGCCGTCCCGAGATCATCGATCCGGTGTTCATCAAGGTGTGGGCCGGGTCGTGATTGATCGCGTCGGTGTGCATTGATCGAAGAATGCAAATGTCGTCCGCGATCGTTTCTCCGATCCGTGGGAAGATCGTACTGATTTCCTGGCCGGATTCGCCGTATCGCTGAAACGGGTGCTGTGGCGCGAAGCAGTTGAGCGTTTGCCCCTGGAGTTGCGCGATTTGCTGGCCCGCAGTGATCGATTCCGGCATCGGCTGGCCGTGGAGTTCGGCGAGCTTCGGCTTGGGGTCCCACGTTTCCAGGTGGCTCATGCCGCCGGCCATGTAGAGCCAGATGACTCGCTTTGCCTTGATCGGGTAATGAGGTTGCGCGAGAATTCCCGTTCTTCGATCGATGGCCCCCGCGCGACCTTGGAGCAATCCGGCCAGTGCCAGACTCCCGACCCCGCAGGCTGCACGGCCCAGGAATCCCCGACGGGTCTGGAGAAGATTTCGTCGACGGAAGAGTGAGTGGTCCATGACTCAGTTCCTGGTGATGGTGGCGTGCAGGTTCAAGAGGGTACGGGCCACATTCGTCCACGCTGCCAGTTCCGCCGGATCGAACTCGTCCGGGATGGGCCGCGAGCCGATCGAGAGCAGGGCTGTTGCTGACTCGTGATCGGCCTGGTATTCCGCAAGGTGCTTCTCAAGCAAGGAACGGAGGACCTCGCGCTCCGCCGGCCTTGGCGACCGCGAGAGTGCCCGCTGAAATGCCCAGTCCAACCGATCCCCCGAGGTCGATCCCCCATCACGAAGAATCAGTTCCGCAAAGGCCCGAGCGGCCTCGACATAGGCCGGATCGTTCAGGAGCACGAGGGCCTGGAGCGGTGTATTGGAACGGACGCGCTCGGCCGTGCATTCCTCGCGGCTCGGGGCGTCGAAGGCGAGCAGGCTCGGGTAGAGATATTGCCGCTGCCAGTGGGTGTAGAGTCCGCGTCGATAGAGTTGCAAGCCCGTGTCGTTCTGCCACTCCCGAGTCGGAAAGTTCAGGAAGGACCAGTAACCCGGCGGCTGGTACGGCTTCACGCTCGGCCCTCCGATTTCCTTGGTCAGAAGGCCGGCGATGGAAAGCGCCGTGTCTCGCACAAGTTCCGCATCAAGCCGAAACCGAGACTGTCTCGCCAGGAAACGGTTGTACGCATCCTTGTCTTGGAGGTCATTCGAAGCATAGGACGATTGCCGATACGTTCCGGAAGTCACAATGGTCCGGACGAGATCCTTCACGTCCCAACCCGAATCGATCAGGCGAGCGGCAAGCCAGTCGAGGAGTTCCGGATGGCTCGGCCATTCTCCCTGGCTTCCCAGGTCGTCCATCGTGCGAGAAAGCCCCTCGCCGAAAGAGAGTTTCCAGAGCCGGTTGGCCAAAGCCCGCGCGGTGAGCGGGTTCTCGGGCGAGACGATCCATTGCGCCAGATCAAGGCGATTCAGCCGCTCCGTGTCGCCTGCAGTTTCCGGACCTGGCAAGACCTCGGGCGTGCCCGGCAAGACCACCTCGCCAGAGTCGTCCATCCAGTTCCCGCGAGGCAGCACTCGGATCGTCCGAGGTGGGACCGACACCGTTGCCAGCATCGTCGTCACCTGGCCATTCAAGGTGTCACGTTCCTCTTGTAGTGTCGCCAACTTCGCTCGATGCGGTTCCAGCATCGGGGCGATTGACCGATAGTGTGCGGCAAGAATCGCCTTCTGATCCTCATCTCGCCGGTTGGGTTCCACGATCAGTGCATCCCTCACCGGCCTTGGCTGCCCGATCCCCGGCGCCTTCACCGGCCGAGGCGCAGCGGCAACCGAGAGCCGGAACCGTCCCAGCGTGTGGTGAGGATTTTCGTGGTTCTGAGCCAGGGTGACGGTCAGCACCGCATCTTCATCGATGGTCAGGTCGATTGCCGTTTCAAAGATCGCATGGTTCGGCAACCCAGCCTCTCCCAGGATTGCCCAGCCGAGGCTGGCCCCCTGGGTATCCTGGTCGATTGCAGCAGACGCAGCCCAGGCCTTGTACGGGTTGTTCTCGGCTCCTTGCGTTTGCTCAAACGTAGCCGTTGCACGTTCGAACACCAGCGGTTGAGGAATCGAATCCAGGGATCGTTGCAGGTCTACACTCAATTCGGTCAGGACGAAGTTTCCGTTCTCGGCACGTCCTGGCCCCTTTGCCGGCAAGGAGTCGTCTGGCAGGGCTTCGACCCGCAACGCCACGACACCACTCAAGGAATCCGGAGCCCTTAACCGAACGGTATAGATGTCCTGAGGCGAAGAGGCTCCCGTCGCCAGGATCGACCCATCCTCAAGCACCTGAAGCTCTGATCCGTTCGTCGATCGCGCCTCAATGGGTGTCAATGTCATCCATGCCAAGGTGGGCGCGACCGCCGCCTCCCAATCGGCCTGAGCTGCTTGAAGCTCGGGGGTCGGGGTGTCGAGGATTGCATTGATCTCCGCGATCTTCGCATCGAGATCCGCGAGTTTCTTTGCCTGTTCGCCCGTCGGCACGGGCATGGAGGGGCCAAAGTCACTCCCGCTGTACAGTCCCCGTTCCTGGATGTCGGCAAAGAATGCTTCCATGCGGTAGAAGTCTCGCGTCGTCCATGGGTCAAACTTGTGGTCGTGACATTCCGCACAACCGATGGTCACGCCCAACCACGCGCCGGACACGTTGCGGACCCGTTCGGCTGCGTATTTTGCCAGGTATTCCTTCGGCTGGACTCCACCTTCTGCGCTCATCATGCCGAGTCGATGATATCCCGACGCAATCTTCTGCTCGAGTGTTGCATCTGGCAAAAGGTCACCGGCAAGTTGCTCGATCGTAAATTGATCAAATCGCTTATTTTCATTAAAAGACTTGATTACATAATCTCGAAACGGAGACACCGACACCGGTTGGTCGCCGTGATACCCGACGCTGTCCGCATAACGGACCAGATCGAGCCAGAACATGGCCATCCGCTCGCCATAGTGCGGAGACGCCAGCATGCGGTCGACCAGTCGCTCATACGCCCTCGGTCCCGAGTCGTTCACAAAACGGTCCACCTCCTCGGTCGATGGCGGCAGCCCCAGGAGATCAAAGCTGAGCCGACGGATCAACGTGACTCGATCGGCTTCTGCCGAGGGCGCCAGGCCGTTGGCTCGATGGGCTTCAAGGATGAAGCGATCGATCGGGTTGCGCACGAACCCGGGTTCGTCTACCTCCGGAGGCTCCTGTCTCCTGATCGGCGCGAGGGACCAGTGCGGTTCCCACTCCGCCCCTTCGGAGATCCAGCGCTCCAGCAGAGCCACTTGCTCGGTGGTCAGCGATTTTCCCGTCGCAGGCGGTGGCATGCGTTCGTCTGGGGCATCCGAGATGACACGGTAGAGCAACTCGCTCTCGTCGAGGTTGCCAGGAACGACTGCGTACCCTTCGCTTGGAAGCCTGGCCTTAGCCCCTTCCTCTTCGTCCAGACGAAGTCCAGCCTTCCGGTTCCGAGTGTCGGGACCGTGACAGGCAAAGCAGTTCTCCGACAGGATCGGTCGGATGTCACGATTGAACTCGATCGCGGTTGGTTCATCAGCAATTACGAATGAGGGCGTGTTGAAGAGAAAAACAATCAGAGCGAGTCCAGGCCCCATGCGGGGTCCGTGTGGATGGCTCATGCGTAGGCCCTCGGGCAGGGAGAGTTCAATCGAGAGAAGGAACGCGACGGGATGCGCCCAAACCCTCCCCCATTCTTCACGAACGACACCGGCTTGAGAAGGCTCTGGGCAGAAAGAGACGCGCTGAAGTCTCCGCTTTCGGCAGGTGTCTTTCGGCCGGGTGTGGACCAGGACGCGGAGGCTGACCCGAGCTGTTCGCTCGTCACATCGTCGACGCATGACCGTTTGACGCCACACTCCGGGCAGGGTTTCTCCACGTCGGGCTGGTCGCGCAAGACTTCAACGCGAGGCGGGTTCACTGGAGCGTGATGACGCTCGTGCCCGGTTCGAGCTCGGGGTGCGGCTAAAGCCGGTGGGGACGGGGGCGTGCTTGGCTCGCCGTCGAAGAGCAAACGCTGGTTGGGGATTTCCTTCTCGTTGGAGGGGGCGAAGGTGCGTCGGATCAGGCGATCGCGGCGCCCCTGCATCCGTTCGATCACCGCCTGTTGCTGGCGGATCAGGCGATGATCGGGATCGCTTGCCGGGGCCTTGTCGTTCCCCAGGCTCAAGCGACGGGCAGCTCGCCCTGTACCAGGCGATCGACGAATGGGCCGATCCCTGCAAGCTCCTCTCGGACCAGGTCGCGGATCGGATCGGCGACGTCCTCGGCGGAGACACCCGTCGCCAGGGAGACACGGATCGAGGAGCACCAGGGCTGGTCCAGAGGCTGGCCAATCCGGCTGCAGAGCCAGACCGTCGCCTCCTCGACCGGTTTAATCGAGTCGAACACTCGCCCTGCGATCCGATGAGCCAGGAGGTGATAGATCTTGCCCACGTGTCGGGTGGGGTTTTTTCCGGCAGCGGCCTCCAGAGTCATCGGTCGGCCCAGACTGATGAGCCCGTTGACCCGATTGCCCCGACCGACTTCGCCGCCGTCGCCGCACTCGGCCGACGTCCCCAGCACCGTCAGGTACATTCCTCCCACCCCCCGGCCCGGCTCGTCGAGCGCATTGATCCGAACCGCGACACCATCGAGCCTTTCGAGCCGAGCGGCCAGGTGGCCCTGCAATTCAGTCTCAAGGTCTGCCTTACGCCCGAAGTAGGTGGCCTCGTCGGTGACAAACCGATCGACGAATGCGACAGCGACTGTCAGCTCCAGCGTCCGACCACGCCGAACGCCCATGACCTTGACATCCTCGCCGGCCTCCGGCCAGGTCTGCTTGGTGGCCGGGTCGTTCAGCCACCGCTCGGCCTCCAG
The DNA here is from genome assembly GCF_009177065.1 of Tautonia marina. Lineage (NCBI taxonomy): Bacteria > Pseudomonadati > Planctomycetota > Planctomycetia > Isosphaerales > Isosphaeraceae > Tautonia > Tautonia marina. Next base: position 71,702 of record NZ_WEZF01000025.1, on the reverse strand, counting down.
CACCAGCCGCTCGACCTCCGACAGTGGGGCGAAGCCGACGCCGACTGAAGTGTCGTTGGCTGTGGGCACTGCCCCCTCGAACAGGCCTTGCAACTCGGCCGACCCGGGCCGGATCTCGGGCTGGAAGGTGACATGGCGGTCGGGGTCGACGAAGCGCAGGTGCTCGCGGAGCCAGGTTCGGGCCGTTGCGACCGCCAGCTCGTCGACCGGCAGCGACCGGCCCGCCCAGACCTTCACCGCTCGGTCGCCGAGGACAATCCGCATCGGCGCCTCGACCACTCCACCGCCGGGCCGGGGTGCCGTCTGGCCAGCGATCAACAACCCCTTATCGACGTTGTGGTGCAAGACGCGGCCCGCCTCCTGGCGGTACAGACGGCACAGCGCGACGGAAACGGCCTCCATGACGTGGTCGCAGATCGAGTCGGGGTGACCCAGCCCTTTGCGCTCGACAAACTCGACCGGGCGTTGGCCCATGGGGGGATCGTGCGTTTGCTCCAGAAGAATCTCGTCCATCGCACTTGCCTCCCCTCAGGTCCGGAGGGATTGGGTTCAGTCGGCGAGTCGGCGGGGGCGTGATGGTCGCGGCCTCAAAACGGGGCTCGATCAGTCGAAATCTTCCCCAGCGCTCTTCGATTGGGTGGCGGCCCGTGACCAAGGTGACCGATCAGGGGGCGCTGGCCGCCGGCAGTCGATCAACCTGTGCACGATCGGCCAGTTCCGCTTCGGCCTCCAGGATGGTGACGGTTGTTTTCAGGACCGCGTCGGGGTTGAGCGAGATACTGTCGATCCCCTGCTCGACGAGGAAGCGGGCGAACTCGGGATAGTCGCTTGGTGCCTGACCGCAGATGCCGATCTTGCGCCTCGCGGCTCTGGCGGCCTGGATCACCCGGGCGATCATCGTCGTAACGGCCTGGTTGCGCTCGTCGAAGAGGTGGGCGATGATTTCCGAGTCGCGGTCGACACCCAGCACCAGTTGCGTCAGGTCATTCGAACCGATCGAGAAGCCGTCGAAAACCTCGGCAAACTGCTCGGCCAGGATTACATTGCTGGGGATCTCGCACATCACATAGACCTCCAGCCCGTTCTCACCCTGGACCAAACCGTGTCGGGCCATCTCGGCGATGACCTTGCGTCCCTCCTCGACGGTCCGGCAGAAGGGAATCATGAGCTTGAGGTTGGTCAGGCCCATCTCGTCCCGGACCTTTTTCATCGCCCGGCACTCCAGGGCGAAGCCGTCACGATAGCGCGGGTCGTAGTAGCGAGAGGCCCCTCGGAAGCCGAGCATCGGGTTTTCCTCACTCGGCTCGTAGGCTCGTCCACCGATCAGATCGGCATACTCGTTGGTCTTAAAGTCACTCAGTCGTACGATCACATCCTTCGGAGCGAAGGCCGCCGTGATCATCGCCACGCCCTGTGCCAGCCGGTCGACAAAGTACTGTGGCTTGTCGCCGTATCCGACGGTCAGGCGATCGATTTCGGCCCGTACGGCCGGTTCCTGTTGTTCGTATTCCAGCAGGGCGACGGGGTGGATCTTGATGGCGTTGGCGATGATAAACTCCAGGCGAGCCAGGCCGACCCCATCATTCGGGATCATCGAGAGGCGGAGGGCTTCCTCCGGGTTCCCGACGTTCATCATGACCCGGGTTCGGGGCCGCTGCAGCTCCTCCAGGTCGATGCGCTGCACCTGGAAGGGCAACACGCCTTCGTAGACGCGGCCGACTTCCCCCTCGGCGCAGGAGACGGTAATCTCCTGGGCGTCATGGACCACCTCCGTGCCGTTGCCCGTGCCGACGATCGCCGGCAGGCCCAGTTCTCGACTGACGATCGCCGCGTGGCAGGTGCGACCGCCCCGGTTGGTGACGATGGCCGCGGCCATCTTCATCGTCGGCTCCCAGTCGGGGTCGGTCTTGTCGGTGACCAGCACCTCCCCTTCGCGGAACTGGTGCAGTTGGTGCGCATCCTTGACGACACGAACCGGCCCCTGGCCGATTTTCTCACCAACGCTCCGGCCGGTCGCAAGGACCCGGCTCTGACCGCCAAGCCGGTAGACCTCCAGCGCATCGGCCCGCTTCTGCGACTGGACCGTTTCGGGACGAGCCTGGACGATGAAGAGTTCGCCGGTGCGTCCGTCCTTGGCCCATTCCATGTCCATCGGCGTCGGGCGACCGCGCTTGTCCGAATAGTGGTCCTCAATGATGCAGGCCCACTGGGCCAAGGTCAGGATGTCGTCGTCGTCGATGGCGAACCGCGCACGGTCTTCGGGCGGAACGGGGACGTTTCGGGTCATCCGCGTGCCGCCGACATCGTAGACCAGCTTGAACTCCTTCGAGCCGAGCGTCTTCTGAAGGATTGGCCGAAATCCTTGCTTGAGCGTGGGCTTGAAGACGGAGTACTCGTCCGGGTTGACCGAGCCCTGCACGACGTTCTCACCGAGCCCGTAGGAGGCGTTGATGAGCACAACGTCGGGAAAGCCGGTCTCGGTGTCGATCGAGAACATGACGCCCGAGGCGGCCAGGTCAGACCGAACCATGCGCTGCACGCCCACCGAAAGGGCGACGTTCTCGTGGGTGAATCCCTTGTCGACGCGATAGGAGATGGCGCGATCGGTGTAGAGGGACGCGAAGCAGCGCTTGCAGGCCTCAAGCAGGGCGCGGTGCCCCTGGACGTTCAGGAACGTCTCCTGCTGGCCGGCGAAGCTGGCGTCGGGCAGGTCCTCGGCGGTGGCGCTGCTGCGGACGGCCACGTCGGGCGGGGGGCCGTTCGGGTCGGCCAGTTGGCCGTACGCCTCGACCAGCGCACGCTCCAGGTCTCCGGGCAAGTCGCTCGCGAGGATCGCGTGGCGGATGGCGTGGCCGCGGCGACGGAGGTCCTCCAGGTCATTCGTATCGAGTCCGCTCAGTTGCTCGGCGATCTGCCCCTCAAGGTGTCCGTGCGTGAGGAAGGCCCGGTAGGCCTCGGCCGTCACGGCGAACCCGTTCGGGATTCGCACTCCCTGAGGGACCAACGCTCGGTACATTTCGCCGAGCGAGGCGTTCTTGCCCCCGACCAGAGGCACGTCGTCGATCCCCAGCTCCTCGAACCAGCGGATGTGCGGATAACGATCGGTGTCGCGCGTCATCGGAGTCCTCCTGTGTCAGAGTTGTGCCGATCCGCGGGTGGAGCAGGCGGGGAGGAAACCCAGGCGGCTTGGGCCGAGGAGGAGACGAGGAAACCTCGATCACCCGATCGCCCCGGCCAACCGCCCAGAGATGGAAGTCGTTTCAATCCAGGGACGGAATGGCGACGTCGGCACCATGCTCGCGACAGTCTCCGCCGATGCCAGGTGCCCGAGCGTCGCGCACCTCAGGGCGTTCCCTCCATCAGGGTATCCCGGCGCTCCGAGCGATCTCTCCCCCGCGACGATCGACCTCGTCGGCAAGCTCGGCGGTCAACGTCTGGTTGGGATAGACGATGACACGCTCGTGGGCCAGTTCGAGCGCCTCCTCGGCGTCATCAGCCTCAAGCTCGGCGACCCGCATTGAATAGGTAACGCCTTCACGCTTCGGCTGGTTCTCGTCGTTATATCCGTGGCGGTAAATGTAATACCTCATTGCTCGGCTCCTCACGATCGGAACGGCTCCCCGCCCCCGGCATTCCTATCGCCCCGAGGGGCAGGCAAGTTGGGGCGGTGCTCGTGGGGTTCCCGGCCGTCCGGTCCCGTCGACTCGGGGCGGCGGAGGGGTCTCCTTCGCCGTGGGCCGAGTCCGAACCAGCGGCCCCTGTGGAAGGGTTGGTGCGGTTTCCGAGACCCGAAAGCGTCATTCCCCCCGTTTCCTCATCGAAAAAAAATGCCCCGCAAGGGCGAATGGATTCACCCGGCGGGGCCGCCATAGCCCATGATGCCACCCTTCGCGAGTGCCACCGTTCAATCTTATCGGAGAGGCGAAGGCAAAACAAGGATCTGCTGATGAGTCAGACTCGCCTGCGCAAGGACGATCAGTCCTATCTCGGATCGCCAGGAGCCCTGGGTCGTCAGGTGATCCGCAGGACCTTGGCCCCTCGGATTTTCTTGGCCTTCAGCTCGACAAGCGCCCGGTTGGCCTCCTCCAGCGGGTATTCCTCAACCTCGGGCCTGATCGGGATCTCGGCGGCCATGCGGAGGAACTCGCGGACGTCACGTCGCGTAACATTGGCTACGCTCTTGATTTCCTTCTCAAGCCAGAGGTCGGCCGGGTAGTCGATGCCGAGCAAAGCTTCCTTGTCCACGTCTTCCTTGCGGATGGCGTTGATGACCAGTCGTCCGCCCGGCGCAAGTCGGTGGAGAGCCGCCACGACCAGGGTCCAGACGGGGGTGGTGTCGATGATCGCATCGAGCGGTGCCGGAGGGAGGTCGAGCGTGTCGCCAGCCCAGGCAGCCCCGAGCTCTCGAGCGAACGATCGTTCCAGCTCGGTGCGGGCAAAGACAAAGACCTCCGAGCCCGGGAACGCGTGCCGGGTCAACTTCAGCACCAGGTGGCCCGAGGCGCCGAAGCCGGTCAGCCCCAGTCGCTGACCATCGTGGAGGCTGGTCAGTCGGAGCGAGCGGTAACCGATCGCCCCGGCACAGAGCAGCGGGGCGGCCTCGGCATCGGAGAAGCCGTCGGGGATTGGATGGACAAACGCCTCGGGAACGGTCATCAGCTCGGCGTAGCCGCCGGGGACGTCGCGCCCGGTAGCTCGGAAGTCGTCGCACAGGTTTTCGTTGCCTTGCCGGCAGTACGAGCAGGTGCCGCAGGCGGAATGGATCCAGGCGACACCGACGCGGTCGCCTGCCCGAGCAGTGGACACGCCCGGCCCGATGGCCTCGATCCGCCCCACCGCCTCGTGGCCGAGAATCATCGGTAACCGGGACGGTGGAGTTCTTCCCTCAATCTCGTCCAGCTCGGTGTGACAGACGCCGCAGGTCGTAACCCGGACGAGGACCTCTCCCGGCCCAGGAACGGGTTCGGGAACCTCGGCCGCTCGGAGGGGCGTGGGGTTCTCCGCCAGGGGGCCGACCGCATCAAGGACCATCGCACGCATGATCATTTCCCCAGGTTGATCTGCCGTCGACGGACGTTCTTCGGGCCAACGGATCATTCTACCGGCCACATCACGGATCACCCGGAACAATCCGTCCCCGACGGCATCAACATGAGCCCCTGAATAGGCGGACCGATTCGATGATGAATCCAGATCTCTTGGATTGACCTTGAACAGTCGTTCTGCTAAACCAGTAACTGTCGATCGCTCATGAGGGGTGATGCGGACATGGCGAAGATGGCCCCGCTCTGCGAATTGTCGCGGAGTCGGGGTTTCTTCTTTTTTTGGCCACGGGCACCTCGCCTCGTCCGTTTCTGGAAATCTCCCAATGGGCTTCGGCCTCGGTCGCACGATCAACAAGCGACCGGAAATTGGCTTGCCCCTTTCGGGGCGGCCGATTCGTGCACCCTCGCGTTATGAGCATCTGAGACCCCGCAACGCGGGAGGAGGGAGCCATGGCGGAAGTCAAAGCGGCACCCAGTCCGAAGGCCGCTACCCCTGCAAGCTCGGGCTCAGCAACAGAGGTCGAAGGCCGTCCGGCGACGACCCCAGGCGCTTGGTACGAGAATCCGTCTGCCTTCATGCGACGGATCGGCGACGAGATGGACCGAGCCTTCGACCGCTTCTTCGAGGAGTCCGGCGTGCGCGTGCCTCGGTTCCTGGGCCGGGGACGCGAACTGCTGCGACGCGAGGCGGGCCTCATCCCGGCCGAGTGGTCACCTCGGATCGATATGCTGCAACGTGAGGGAAATTTGATTATCCGCGCCGATGTCCCCGGTCTGTCCAGGGATGACATCAAGGTCGAGTTGACCGGCGATCTGCTCACCATCCAGGGAGAACGCAAGCACGAATAGGAGGAAGAACGGAAAGGCTATTTTTACAGAGAGTGCCACAGCGGAACATTCTATCGCGCCATCCCGCTGCCAGAAGGGGTCGATACCTCACAGGCATCCGCAACCTTCCGGGATGGCGTTCTGGAAGTGTCCATGCCCGCGCCGAAGCCTCCGGAGCAGAAAGCCCGGCAGCTTGAGATCCGAGATGGGAGTTAAGCAGTGGCCAAGGGGTGCCGCGCGTTCTGTACCCGCACCTGAGTGTCGTGCGTTCTCTGTCCGGACTGGGCACGATTGCCTCACCTTTCTCCACGGTTCTCCTCGTCCTGTCATGAGACCTGGGTGGCAAGCCGACCATCAAAGATGCCGCCCAGGTCGAGAGTCGGTTGACGAGTTCGAACCGCACCAGAACGGAAGTGTACGTGGGGCAGCAGACACGAAAGTGAGTATGTGACCGCAAGTCGATCCTTGAGATGAGGGTACGATCATGAGGCTGCCATTGCAAATCGCCTTCCACAATCTGCCCCATTCGGCCGAGGTCGAAGCCAAGATCCGGACTGAGGCCGAGCGGCTGGATGACTTCTACGACCGGATCATGAGCGGCCGGATCGTCGTCGATGTGCCGCATCATCATCACCAACAGGGCAACCTCTATCAGGTCCGGATTGACCTGAAAGTCCCCGGTGGTGAGATCGTGGTGCGTCGTGACCCGGCCAAGCATGCCGAATATGCCGACCTCGACCTTGCGATCCGCGACGCCTTCGACGACGCTCGCCGCCAGCTCGAGGATCACTCCCGGATCGAACGGGGTCGGGTGAAGGCCCACGAGGCGATGCCGCATGCCAGGGTCGCTCGGCTCTTTCCCGAGGGTGGATACGGCTTCCTCGAGACCCCCGAAGGCCGGGAGATCTACTTCCACGAACACAGCGTCCTGGACGGTGGGTTCGGTATCCTGGAGGTGGGATCAGAGGTCCGTTTTGCCGAGGAGCAGGGCGAGGAAGGGCCTCAGGCCAGTACCGTCTCTCCGGTCGGTCGCCACGGCGGCATCTGACCCGAGCAGCGCGACGTACCGAGGCCGTTTCCGAACGGACCACAAGCCGTTGAGTTGTGCTTGAGCCCGGATCAATCCAACGAAGGACTTCACCGTGTCCGGTCCCTGGACGACCCCTTTTCCCGACCTCCATCAGCGGATGGACGAGCTCTTCGACGAGCTGATCTTCCGGCGATGGTCCATCCCCGGCATGTCCGGATGGCGTCCTCCGGTCGACCTCCATGAGACCCGAGACGCCTACCTCGTGGTGATTGACCTCCCGGATGTTCCCCCGGATCGGGTCGAGATCCGGGTCACCGATTGCGAGGTGGTCATCGCCGGGGATCGCCCCGATTCGGCCCCAGCCGACACCCTCCAGAGTCACCGCGAGCGGCGCTGCGGCCCGTTTCGGAGGGGGTTGGCACTGGCTGAGCCGATCGATCCCGAGGTGGCCCGCGCCGAGTACCAGAACGGCACCTGTCGCCTTCGGTTGCCCAAGCGGAGGCTGGGCGAGCGTTTCCCCGTCGAGCCGGCCCGAAGCGAGTCGACGGTCGCCCGGACTCTCCGCATCTTGATACATTGAACGGTCCCGTCAGGGCGGGCGTTTCCGCGCCCGGAACGCCAGGACATCCCCGATGACCTCGACACCCGCCGGCGATCGGTTCGAGTTGACCCCGGCCGACCTCGCCCCGCAGCTTTCACCCGATCGGCTCGGCTTCCAGACGACCGCTGAGCTCGACCCCCTCGACGACGTGGTCGGCCAGGATCGCGCGTTGAAGGCCCTGGAGCTTGGACTGTCGATCCGACACCGGGGATACAACGTCTTTGCCTCCGGCCTGAGCGGAACAGACACCAAAGAGCTGATTCGACGGCTGTTGGAGGTGCGGGCTCGCCTCGAGCCCACGCCGGACGATTGGGCCTATGTCCACAACTTCGACGAGCCCGATCGTCCGCTCGCGCTACGCCTGCCCGGTGGTCACGGGGTCCGGCTCCGCGACGCCCTGGAGCAGCTTCTGGATCGGCTCCGTCATGACCTGCCCGAGGCCCTCAAGGCCAAGGACTTCTCCGCCGAGCGCGACCGCCTGGGCGCGTCCTTCGGCCAGCGGAGCGAGGCGTTGTTCGACGACCTGCTCGACCAGGCAAAACGGCTGAACCTGAACGTCCAGCGGCTCCCCAACGGTGTGCTGAACATCATCCCGCTCAAGGATGGTCGGCCGATGGAGGCCCGAGACTTCGAGCAGCTTGGCGAGTCGGAGCGGGCCGACGTCGAGCGGCGCCAGAAGGAGATGGGCGAACACGTCGCCGCGACCATGGCCCGGCAGCAGGAGCTGATGGCCGAGCTGCACGAGGCGATCGAGGAGATCGTCCGTGGTTTCGCCCGCCGCATCCTCGACCCGCTTTTCGATCGGGTCAAGGCCGACTTCCCCGCCGCGCCTCTGGCCACCTGGCTCGACCGCCTGCGGGACCATCTGCTCGACCACCTGGATCGGCTCAAGCAGGAGGATGAGCCCCCACCCGGCGACCTGAACGCCCAAATCCGGCGAGCGGACCCCTGGCTTGCTTGCCGTGTCAACGTCGTTGCCGATCACTCCCATGCCGAGGGGGCACCCCTCGTCGTGGAGCTTGCCCCCAGCTACAAGAATCTCTTTGGCACCGTCGAGCACGACGTCAACCTCTTCGGCCGTGTCACCACCGACTTCACCCGGATCAAGCCGGGCAGCCTGCTGCGCGCCAGCGGGGGCTATCTGGTCCTCGATCTGGAGGACGCGCTGACTGAGCCGCTGGTCTGGAAGCAGCTCAAGCGGGCGCTCCGTTCCGGCCAACTGCTGACCGAGGCCTACGATCCCCTGTCCCTTTTCTCTGCGGCGGCCCTCCGACCGCAGCCAATCCCGATCGACACCAAGGTTGTCGCCCTCGGCCCGGTTCAGCTTTACTACCTCCTCCGTGAGGTCGATGAGGAGTTCGCCGCCCTGTTCAAGATCCGGGCCGACTTTGGAGACGAGACCCCTCGCGACGAGCAGGGCGAGCACGCCTACGCTCGCTTCGTCGCTCGGGTGGCTCGCAAGGAGGGGCTGCCGCCCTTCACCGCCGCCGCCGTCGCCGAGGTAATCTGCTTCGGCGCTCGCGCCGCCGGGCATCGGGAGAAGCTCTCGGTCGAGTTCGGCGAGGTGGCCGACCTGGTCCGTGAAGCCGGTTACTGGGCCCGAGCCGACGGCAAGACGTCCGTCAGCGGCGAGCACGTCCGACGGGCGCTGGACGAGCGGGTCTATCGCGGCGATCGGATCGCCGCCAAGATCCGGGAGCTGATTCGCGAGGGGACCCTGCGCATCGCGCTGCGAGGCCAACGCGTCGGCCAGATCAATGGGCTGCCGCTGCTGCAAATGGGCGAGCTGCGCTTCGGCTGGCCGAGCCGGATCACGGCCGCGGCGGGAATCGGACAGGAAGGGGTGGTGAGCATCGAACGCGAGGTCGAGCTCAGCGGAGACATCCACAACAAGGGCGTGCTGATTCTCGGGGGGTATCTGCTTCACCGCTACGCCCGGCAGCACCCGCTGGCCTTGTCCGCCAGCCTGACCTTTGAGCAATCCTACGGCTGGATTGAGGGAGACAGCGCCTCGTCGGCCGAGTTGTATTGCCTCCTCAGCGCTCTGGCCGACGTGCCGCTCCGGCAGGACATCGCCGTCACCGGATCGGTGAACCAGCATGGCGAGGTCCAGGTTGTCGGCGGGATTAACGAGAAGATCGAGGGATTCTTCGACGCCTGCCGGCTCACCGGCTTGACTGGAACTCAGGGCGTATGCATTCCCAGGGGGAACGTCTCCAACCTGGTTCTCCGGCCCGATGTGATCCGAGCAGTCTCCGAGGGCCGCTTCCACGTCTGGGCCGTCGACACCATCGACGAGGGAATCGAGTTGTTGACGGGGCTGCCGGCGGGCGATCTCGATCAGGAGGAGACGTTTCACTACCGGCTTGACCGTCGGCAACAGGAAATCTTGAGCCTTCTCGAATCGCAACCGACTCCGGCAGTCGTTCCCCATGTGCGGCAGGCCGTCGTGGGGGGAACTCCCGCCCCTGCTCCTCCCCCGTTGCCCGGCGAGCGAGGATGACCGGTCCACCGCCACCCCTCCTTCCAACGGAGGCCGGTTCGACGTCTGGTGATATTCAGAAGTTCTTGAAGTTCCTGCTTCCATTTCCTTGAAAGTTCAGCTAGAATGAGGGTCGTGTTGTGACGCTCATGAAGGGCGGAACCACGATGGCTATGGTGGCCCCGACCTGCGCTCAACCGCAGGGGCGGGGTTTTTTTATGCGGAGCGGGCAGGCTAGCCAATCGGTGGCACGAAGGTTGACTCCGAGTCCACTTGAGCGAAGCCGACCCCAATGAAAGAGAGGAGGTGATCATGTTAACTGATTCAACCTCCATGATTGTGAAGATTAGTAAACTGGAGGTTTGCCCGTCGGTCTATGCCCTGTTCGCTCACCATCGCGACTTTCCCGAGATCCGGAGCGAGGGTGAGACCGCCGAACAGGCGATCGGCGAATTGCTCCACCATCTGACCGCCGCCCTCGACTCCGTCGGGAGCGACCGTCATCGAGAGCTTGTTCAGCGGGCGATCGTTGACGTGCGAAATGCCTTGGCCAATCTAGCGGAAGGATCGGTTCGCACGGTGGGTGAGTCATCGTCTCGTTCAGAGCCCGGAAACGAATCCTGAGTTTGAAGATGCGGGCATCAGTGGTCCGGTGAGAACCGGAGGAGGCCACAATGAGCGGCACAAGCAAGTTTAAGTTTGTCGACCTGATTCCCAGGCCGCTCCGGATGGGAGGCAGGAAGGGCAAGCCCCAGGACACTGCCCAGACCGTTGCTGAACAAACCCGAGAGGTCGCGGAAAACCAGCAAGCGCGCGGTTCGGTGCCGTCGCGCCGTGAGCGAATGGTCGACATCGGCCGTGGTGGTCAGCAAGCCGGGCGACAGGGGGAATGATCCCCTCTCTCCGATGACGGCTTGGCCGTTGTGACCGACGCCTCGTGCAAGGATGGTGTCCCGATGCCGAATTCCGGTCCGATCCGGAGCGTTCCGATGAGGACGGAACGGCCTCGGGGTCCGATGTGCCAGGCATGATCATCGCCAGAGATTCTCGCTTGCGAGGAGGGACTGCCATCATGTCGGTAGGAAGGATCTGCACACGGATCGTCGAACTGGCCGACCCCGATGAGTCCGTCCGTTCCGTTGCCAGCAGGATGGTCGGGCGTAGGGTCGGTACCCTCGTTGTTGCCGATGCGTCCCGGCGTCCGATCGGCGTGGTGACGGATCGGGACCTCGTCGCCCGAGTCCTGGCCGAGGGGAAGTCGGGCGACGAGACAACCGTGATCGAGGTGATGACCAGAGCCCCGTCCACGGTCGATGAGGAGACTCCCATCGAGCGCGCTCTCGCACTGATGCGCACCCATGCCGTCCGCCGCCTGCCAGTGGTGGGGAGCGACGGCGTTCTGATTGGCCTGGTCAGCCTGGATGACATCCTCAGCTTGCTGGCCGAAGAGTTCCGGGAGATCGGCACGCTCATCGAGAAGGAGATGCCGAAGTAAAGGACCTGGGCAAACCTTCGGAGCCGATCGAGCCTGGCCTCACCCACCTGGAACGGCCCGCTGCCCCGTCCTCTGTCGGACCACCCAACGTCGGCCAGCCCTTGTCGACCCCAAAGGAGGTCCACCAATGGCCGAGGTGAAGCATCGGGAACACGATCCCATGAGTGAGGCGGTGCGGCTCCACGCCCGCCACCGAGGAACGGTCCAGATGATGCCGAAGTGCCCGATTCGGGGCTTCGGCGACTTCGCCATCTGGTACACCCCCGGCGTGGCGGCCTCGTGCCGCGCCATCGCCTCCGATCCCGATCGGGTGTTCGAACAGACCAATCGTGGCAATACCGTGGCGATCGTCTCGGACGGGTCGCGGGTCCTCGGTCTTGGCAACATCGGGCCGGCCGCGGGCCTGCCGGTCATGGAAGGCAAGGCGTTGCTTTTCAAGTACCTGGGCGGCGTCGATGCCGTACCCCTGTGCCTCTCGGTGGCCGATGCCGACGCCCTGATCGACGTGGTCCACGCTCTGGAACCGACCTTCGGCGGGATCAATCTGGAGGACATCGCTCAGCCCAAATGCTTCCGCATCCTGGACACGCTCCGAGACGCGATGGACATTCCCGTCTGGCACGACGACCAGCAAGGGACAGCCACGGCCTTACTCGCCGGGCTGACCAACGCATTGGAAGTGGTCGGGAAGTCGATCGCCGGCCTGAAGGTCGCGATGATCGGCATGGGGGCGGCGAACGTGGCGTCCTATCGCCTCCTGACGGCCTGGGGCCTCGATCCAGCCGGAGTGATCGCCTGCGACTCGACCGGAATCCTCCACCCCGGGCGCTCCGACATCGAGGCCCGCTGCTCCGAGTTCGTGGACAAGTGGCGTATCTGCCGAGAGTCGAACACCGAGGCGGTTGTCGGCGGGATCGCCGAGGCGATGCGCGGCGCAGACGTCTGCATTGCCTTCGCGACCCCGGGGCCCGAGGTGATCCGGCCCGAGTGGGTCCAGTCCATGGCCCGCGATGCCGTCATCTTTGCCTGTGCCAACCCCGTCCCCGAGATCTGGCCCGATCTCGCGAAAAGGGCCGGAGCCCGAATCGTCGCGACTGGCCGGAGCGACTTCCCCAATCAGGTCAACAATTCCCTCGTCTTTCCCGGTCTCTTCCGCGGGGTGCTTGACGTCCGGGCTCGTCGAATCAGCGACGAGATGGCGTTCGCTGCGGCACGGGCATTGGCCCAATGCGGCCGGGCGAGGGGCCTCTCCCCCGAGGCAATCGTCCCTCGGATGGACGATCCCGAGGTCGCCCCGAAAATCGCTGCCGCGGTTGCCGCAGTCGCCGTTCAGCAAGGGCTGGCGCGGAATCCCATCACTTCTGAGGAAGTCGAGCGACAAGCCACCGAACGAATTCGGCTCACTCGCCAGGCAACCGAGATGCTCCTGAGAGATCGCCTGATCCCCGATCCGAACGATACCGAGACGGACGAGCCCGGAGGCTTGCCGTCGTGATCGGAACACGTTCCCCTCGACTCGAACCCTCTTCGTTCGAAGAACGTTTGGTCTTGGAGACGATCTGACCGATTGCCCCCCCCAGCAGCTCCGATTGACCCTGATCGACGCGAGGAGTTTGCTCCAGGTCGAGGCGAGTCCCATTCAACCGCCCATCGGGTAGCGAGGCCGTGATGGCAATCGAACAGGAACGTGCCAGACGCTATGCCGAACGCCTCCTCCACGACCACACCGAGAGCGAGTGGAACCAGCGGCTTGAGCCGAAGCCAGGCTCTGCCGCTCCCAAAATCCGGAACTCCGCCCGGATGACCGATCGCGCCATCAATCGGCGTTGGGAAATCCTTGGGACCAGCCAGGAGTGTCGCTCGGAGCTGCTCGACGATCGCTCGAACGAGTATCGTGAGCGCTACCGGAGAAACATTGAGAACTTTGTGGGCACGGTCAAAGTCCCGGTTGGCATTGCGGGGCCGCTCCGCATGAACGGCCTTTTCGCTCAGGGGGACTATTACATCCCGCTGGCGACCTCGGAAGCCGCGCTCGTTGCGTCCTACAGCCGGGGGGCCCAGGTCATCAGCGCGGCTGGCGGCTGCTCGGCAATGCTGCTCAACGAGGGGCTCACGCGCGCTCCGGGATTCGTTTTCCGCGACCTCCGGGAGTGCGGCCGGTTCCTCGTCTGGGTGACAGGCCAGATGGAGGCGTTCCGCCAATGCGCCGAGGCAACGACGAGGCACGGTCGACTCATTGACATGCGGATCACGGTCGAGGGGAACCACGTCTATCTGATCTTCGAGTACCTCACCGGCGACGCCTCGGGCCAGAACCTCGCGACGTTCGCCACGCAGGCGATCCACGATTACATCCTTGCGCATTCTCCGATCCGCCCGCGACGATCGTATGTCGAGGCCAATCTCTCCGGTGACAAGAAGGCGTCGGCCCAGTCGTACCTTTTCGTCCGAGGAAAGAAGGTGACGGCGGAATTCCTCCTCGCCCCGTCCCTTGTCGAATTAAAGCTCCGGGCCTCTCCCCAGGAGATCTTCGAGTGCTGGGGCATGGGAGCCATCGGGAGTGTGCTCACCGGGACGATTGGGATCCAGGGCCACTTCGCCAATGGGCTGGCCGCGCTCTACCTCGCATGCGGCCAGGATGTCGCCTGCGTGGCCGAGTCAGCCGTGGGTGTCTCTCGATTTGAGGTGACCCCGGAGGGCGAGCTTTACGGGTGTGTAACGCTCCCGAACCTCATGGTGGGCACGATTGGAGGCGGGACTCAGCTCCCGAGCCAGCGCGCTTGCCTGGAAATCCTCGGGCTCTCGGGTCAGGGCCACGCCCACGCGCTGGCCGAGGTGGCCGCGGGGCTCTGCCTCTCTGGCGAGCTCTCCATCTCCGCGGCCATGGCGACCGGTGAGTTCTCGAAGGCTCACCGCACTCTCGCCCGGGGGAAACGATGACCGAGGAGCCCGGGATCACCTGAATGGCCTCCCTTGCCTTGCGGCGGTCCCTGGTCTAGTCGCGGCCACCTGGTGCCCTGACGCGTCTTCGTCTTCTCGATGGCTGTCGACCTTCTCTTCACACCGCAGCGAGGATCTCCAGACATGTCCCGACGTTTCAGACCGATGATCGCTTGAGAAAGACCTGCGATCCGCCTATACTTGGGTATCAGCGGTTCACTTCTGACAGGTGAATCGCCTGGTCGTGACGGCCCCGGCTCGCACCGCTGCTTGCGCGTGTGAGATCGGGGCTTTTTTCATTTCCACTTACCCGAATCCCTTCGATCTTCTTCGGGGACGATTTGAGCCCTGGGAGCGCTCGGAACGTTCGGGTGAGCCCCACGGAGGCCGGGCCATGTCGACTCGGACGGCCCAGGGCGCAGGGCTTGAGCATCGGTCGGTCGATCCGGACAGCCCCGAGCGAGCGGGCCCACCCTCCCGGATCCGGGTTCGTCTCCACGGTCGAGGCGGTCAGGGGGTCAAGACCGCCGGTCGCATCCTCGGTACCGGGGCGTTCCTCTCCGGCTCTCACTGCCAGGACTTCCCGGTTTATGGTGCCGAGCGCCGGGGCGCCCCGGTGGCGGCCTTCGCGCGGATCGGCAGCCAGCCGATCGACGAGCGGGGCGTGATCTCGGAGCCGGACCTCATCATCGTGGCCGATGCGACCTTGCTCGACGATCCCGCCACCGGGGTGCTCGACGGGCAACAATGCGCCTCGGCGGTCTTCCTCAACGCCGCCCCTGACGCCCCGCTCCCTCGGGCTGAGATCATACCTCCCCTGATCCGATGGGACCTGACTGGCGCGGCCATCGAGCGCCTTGGCCGGGCCGGAGCCCTCAGCGCCGGCCTCGGTGCGGCGGCTGCTCGACTCGTCGGACTCGTCACCGAGGACCGGCTCGTTGAAGCGATCCGATCAGAGTTCTCCCATCTCGGGCTGTCGCCTGGTGAAGTTGAGGCGAATGTTGCCTTCGGCCTCGACGTCTTCCACGCCTTGCCGGTCGTCTCGTTCCGAAGCGCCACCGAAACCGAGGAGCGGCCGGGCGATTCGGTGATCCCGATCCTCGCGGCCGACCCCCTTACCGGCGGGCCGAACGTGATCAGCCCCGGCAACGCAATCCTGCGAAACACCGGCGCCTGGCGACTGGAACGGCCCGTCATCGATCGCGACCGCTGCACCCGATGCGGACTCTGCCTGATTCGCTGTCCCGATGGGGCGATCTCCTGGGATGAGGAGGGGTTGCCGGTCATCGACGAGCAGCACTGCAAGGGGTGTCTCATCTGCCGCCAGATTTGCCCGATCCACGGCATCGGCCTCGAAGAGGAGGCACGGACATGACCACGACCATGCTTACCGGGAATGCCTCGGCAGCCTGGGGGGCCCGGCTTGCCGAGGCTCGCTACGTGCCCGCGTTTCCGATCACCCCGCAGACCGAGATCATCGAGAGCCTCGCGGGGTGGTTTGCCGACGGGTCGATGTCTGGACGGTTCGTGACCCTCGACAGCGAACACTCGATGATGACCGCCGCCGGTGCCGCCGCCGCGGCCGGGGTCCGCACCTTCGCCGCCACGTCCAGCCAGGGCTTGCTCTACGCGATGGAGGTCCTGTATACGGTCGCCGGCTGGCGCGTGCCCTTCGTTCTGGTGAACGTCTCTCGGGGGCTTTCTGCCCCAATCACCCTCGGTCCAGACCACAACGACGTGCTGGCCGCGCGTGATTCGGGCTTCGTCCAGCTCCATGCGGAGACCTGTCAGGAGGTACTCGATTCCGTCCTGATGGCCTACCGAATCGCGGAGGACGACCGTGTTTCGGCCCCGGTGCTCGTAAACCTCGACGGCTTCTTCCTCTCGTTCACCCGAGAGCCGGTCGAACTGCCCGACCCCGAGGAGGTGCGCCGGTTTCTCCCGTCCCCCGAGGCGAGACCTCTGGGCTTCACAGCCTCCCGCCCGGCGGCGAGGGGGGTCGCCGTGCTGGAAGGGCCGACGTATAGCTATTTCCGCTATCAGCTCCACCTCGCCGTTGAACAGGCCCGGGCCGTCCACGACGAGGCGGCCGAGGAGTTCGAACGCCGCTTCGGTCGCCGGTACGGGGCAATCGACGGCTACCGCCTGGACGACGCCGAGACGGTGCTGATCATGGCCGGGTCGTTTGCGACCAAGGGTCGGGCCGCGGTCGACCGCTGGCGATCGAAGGGCCGCCGCGTCGGCCTGCTACGCCTGCGAATGATCCGGCCCTGGCCTGCGGCCGACCTTGCGGCCGCCCTTTCGGGTCGGAAGGCGGTGGCGGTCCTCGATCAGAACCTTGCGCCCGGTCTGGGCGGCATCCTGTTCCAGGAAGTTGCCGCCGTGCTCGCTCAGTGCCCGGGGCATCCTCCCGTCCTCCGGTCGTTTGTCGGTGGGCTTGGAGGCAAGGAGATCAGCCGAGGCGAATTTGATCATCTCCTGAACATCACCGAGCACGCCAGGCCGGACGAGGGCCCGGTGGGGCCGGTGCTGCTCATGACCGCCCGAGAGGCCGAACAGGTCGGGCAACGGCTCCGAATCGCCGGGCATGTCCCGGAGGAGGTGGTGTCATGAAGGTCGCCCGCGAGCACTATCGCAGTGTGAAGGATCTGCCGGCCGACGAGATCATCGCCCCCGGTTCGCCGCTCTGCGCCGGCTGCGGCGCCCTGACCACGCTCCGGCTCTTCCACAAAGTTCTCGGCGGCAACGCCGTGGTCGTCAACGCGGCCGGCTGCATGACCTTGATGGCGACCTACCCGTTCACCCCGCTCCGGTCATCGTGGCTGTACACGACCATGGCCAGCCCTTCGGCCGGGGCTCAGGGGCTCCGCGACGCGCTTGACATTCTCATGGAGTCGGGCCGGCTTCCGAAGGACGAGAACCTGAATGTCCTGGTTCTGGCCGGCGACGGTTCCACGCTCGACATGGGCCTGTCGTCGACCTCTGGGGCAATCCACCGCGGGCTCGACTTCTGGTACCTCTGCTACGACAACGAAGCCTATGGCAACACCGGCTTCCAGGCCTCGTCGGCCTCGCCGCTCAACTCCCACACGGCGACCTCCCCGTTGGGAACGCCGTGGGTGAAGAAGGACATCTTCGAGATCTGGCGGTCGCACCGGCCGCCATATGTCGCGACGATCTCGGCCCACGACGCCGTTGACCTGGCCGAGAAGGTCGAGCGGGCTCGGCCCCTGCGAGGCGCGAAGCTCTTCGTCGCGCTGGCGACCTGCCCACCAGGCTGGGGCTTCGAGCCCGCGATGGGCGACGACCTGGCGAAGCTGGCGGTCGAAACCGGCATCTGGCCTCTGAAAGAGGCGGTCGAGGGCTCGATCCGCCATACCTTCATCCCCGAGCGCCGCCGGCCGGTCGAGGCGTACCTTGAGCCCCAGCGCCGCTACCGCCACCTGTTCCAACCCGAGCGCCGGCCCGAGGCGATCGCTGCGATTCAGGAGGCCGTCGACCGTTACTGGGACGCCACCATCGCGTCCGAACGACCTTGATTCGAACGGTGGGCCGGTCGGGTCGGAACCCGGCCGGGCCGACCGCCTCTGGCCTCGACAAGAAAGGGGGGCCGACGTGGCTGCTTTCCCCGAGTTTGCCGTGTTCGACGAGCTGGGTCCATCGAAGGTTGTCCACCTGTACGATCCCGGGTCCGGGATGAAGGGGGTCGTGGTTGTCGATAACGTCGCGGCGGGTCCGGCGATCGGTGGCGTTCGGATGGCTGCCGATGTCTCGACCGACGAGGTCGCTCGCCTGGCGCGGGCTATGACCTTGAAGAACGCCGCGGCGGGGTTGCCGCACGGTGGCGGCAAGGCCGGGATCCAGGCCGATCCGAAGACGGCCGACGCCTCTCGCCTCGTCCTCGCCTTTGCCCGTGCCATCCGGGATCTGGCCGAGTATATCCCAGGCCCCGACATGGGGACCAACGAGCGAAGCATGGCGATCGTCCGCTCAGAAACCGGACGGGCTGTCGGCTTGCCCAGGGTTCTCGGTGGCATTCCGCTCGACGAGATTGGCGCCACCGGCTTCGGCCTGGCCCGCTCTGCCGAGGTGGCCGCCGAGTTCGCCGGCATCCACCTGAAGGGGGCTCGGCTGGCCGTCGAGGGGCTGGGAAACGTCGGCCGCCATGCCGCGCGGTTTCTGGCCGAACTCGGTGTTATTCTGGTGGCGGCCAGCGATCGGGGCGGTGCCGTATCTTGCTCGGAGGGGCTGGATCTCGATCGGCTTGCGGAAACCAAGCGCAAGGCCGGGACCGTCGCCGCCTTCGAGGGGGGCCGTCGCCTCTCCCAGGCCGAGCTTTTCCTGGTCGACTGCGACATCCTGATTCCCGCCGCCCGGCCCGACTGCATCCGGGCCGACAACGCCGGAGCGATCAAGGCCAGGCTCGTCCTTCAGGGGGCGAACATCCCCGCCACTCCCGAGGCCGAAGCGATCTTGCACGAGCGCGGGATTGTCAACGTGCCGGACTTCATCGCCAACGCCGGTGGTGTGATCTGCGCCTCTGTCGAGTACCACGGCGGGACCGAGGCCGACGCCCTGCGCCGGATCGCCAATCAGATCAGCCGGAACACCCGGGAGGTCCTCCAGCGCGCTCGGGACGAGCGGATCGAGCCCCGTCGCGCTGCGGTCGCCCTGGCCACCGATCGCGTCCGGGAAGCGATGTCTTACCGGATGCCTTGCTAGCGGAATCGAAGGGGGAGTGGTCGGGCGTCCGGGCCGCCCGGTCCCATCGACCCGCCTGACCGTCCCAGGAGGGAGAGGAGATGGCCATGTCGCCCGACGACTCCCCAGACCCCGAGACCCTCGATGTCTTCTTCCGTCCTCGGTCGATCGCGGTCGTCGGGGCGGGCCGCGATCCTGACTCGATGAGCGGCCGCCTTGTGCGGAACTTGCTGGCGACCTTCCCGGGACCGGTCTACCCGATCAACCCCCGGGCCGGGATCATCGCTTCGGTCCCAGCGTATGCCTCGATCGACGACCTGCCCGAGCCGGCCGACCTGGCCTTCGTCGCCGTGCCGGCGGCCGTGGCGCTGGAGGCGGTGACCGCATGTCTTCGGGCCGGTGTGCGCGGGATCGTGATGATCACCGCGGGGTTTTCCGAGGTCGGCCGCGAGGGAAAGACCCGCCAGGGAGAGCTGGCGGCCTTGATCCGATCGTCCGGCGCTCGCCTGATCGGACCGAACTGCGTGGGGATCGCCGGCACCGATCCGCGTGCGCCGATGAATGGCACGTTTGCCGACTTCCCAATGATTCCCGGTAACGCGGGGCTCGGGGCGCAGAGCGGCGCGTTCGGGGTGGTCATCCCCGAGCGACTCCGACGAGCCGGGGTCGGCCTTTCGGCGATGGTCGCCATCGGCAACAAGGCCGACGTGGGCGAGAATGACCTCTTGGCCTGGTGGCGCGATGACCTCCGAACCGAGCTCGTGCTGCTCTACCTCGAATCATTCCAGGAACCCCGGAACTTCCTCCGGATCGCCCGGGAGGTCGCGTCTCGGAAACCGGTCGTGGTCCTCAAGGCCGGTCGTACCGAGGCCGGTTCTCGGGCCGCCGGCGGCCATACGGCAGCGCTGGCCAGCCCCGATGCCCTGGCCGACGGCTTGCTCCGGCAGGCTGGGACGATCCGGGTTGACGATCTGGATGAGCTCATCGACATCGCTGCGCTGCTCGCGTCTCAGCCGATTCCCGAGGGACACCGCGTTGCAGTACTGACCAACGCCGGCGGGCCGGCCGTGCTCTGTGCCGATGCCCTGGAAGCCGGCGGCCTGCTCTTGCCAACGTTTTCCCCGAGCTTGCAAGGCCGGCTCAGAACCTTGGTTCGACCCGAGTCCCAGGTGGCGAACCCGGTTGATCTGATCGGCTCGACCGATCCGGTCCTCTTCGCCGGGTGCCTCCGACTGCTCCTCGAATCGGGCGAGGCGGATACCGTGATTGCGTCGTTCGTGCCGCTCAGGCCCGGCGACTCGCTGCCGATCGTCCGGGCAATCGACGAAGTTGCCGCCGCCACGCCTGATCACCCCCCGCTGCTGGCCGTCTTGCCGCTCATCGACTCTCCCCTGCCCGATCGCGTCGAGGGCTGCCGCATTCCCTTGCTCTCCGATCCGGGTCGGGCGGTTCGGGCGCTGGCTCGGGTCGTCCGCTACGGCGAATGGTGTCGATCGGGCGGCCCGGGTGCGGTTCCCGAGGATCTCGGGCTCGATCGGTCGGCACTTCGTCGCATCATCGATGCGGCACGTGTGGGTGGAGACGATTCCGGGACGTGGCTTGTCCCGAGGGACACCCAGTCGATCCTCTCGACATGCCGAATGCCCGTGCCCCGCTGGGAGGTCGTGGCATCGGCCGAAGCCGCTGTCGAGGCGGCCGACCGGATCAACGGGCCGGTCGCGCTGAAGGTTGACGCGCCAACCGTGGTCCACAAGCGGGCCGCCGGCGGGATCGCCCTTGGTCTCCTCGGCGCCGATGCCGTGCGCCACGCCTTCGCCCGCGTGACCGCCGCTGCGGCCGACGCCCGGGGCGCCTTCGTTCAGGAAATGGTGGACGAGGGGATCGAGGTCCTGGTCGGCGTGGCCCGAGACCCGCAGTTCGGCCACGCGATCGGCCTGGGCCTGGGTGGCTCTGCGGTCGAGGCTCTCAACCTCCTCGCGTTCCGCCTTCACCCGTTGACGGATCGGGATGCCGAGGATCTTGTCCGGTCCGGCCCCCTCGCCGTCATGCTGGACCGAACCGCCGGCCGATCGGATGCAATAAAGACCCTGCAGAGCATCCTGATGCGCCTCTCTGCCCTCGTGACGGTGATCCCGGAGATTGCGGAGGTCGATCTGAATCCGATCCGGATTCACCCCGATGGGTCCTGCGTCGTGGTCGACGCCCGAATCCGGGTCGCCGCCTCGGGCTCTTTGTGAACCGAGCCGACGGGCGGCGTTCGGAGCACCACCCCGGTCATTCCTCGCTGGGTGAAAAAACCGGGGACTCCGTCGCGGAGAACAGTGGCAGCGACGTGACAACGCTCCGCGAGATTCCCCAGCCCAGCGGGATCAGCACGAGGGTCCAGTAGACGACAAGTCTGATCAGCGAGCCACCGGACTCAGTGCTGGTCATTGATCCGCCTCCAAGGCAAAAGGCTTCCGATTCCGGTTCAGGCCTCGTCCGCGGATGAGTCGAGCGAGTGCCCCGCGAATCGTCGTTCGACCGGTCGAACAAGCAGGTTGCAAACCAGCCCGATCACCAAGAGTCCGGCCATCAGGTACATCGTCAGATTGTACGCTTCGGCCCTCGGGACACCCTGCGCGATCCGATACGTCGAGATGTAATTGACCAACTGCGGTCCCAGAACAGCGGCCACCGACCAGGCGGTGATCAACCTCCCATGAATCGCCCCCAGGTGCAGCGTCCCGAACAGATCACGCAGATAGGCCGGGATGGTCGCAAAGCCACCCCCATACATGGAGATGATCAGGGCGGTCAGGCCCACGAACAGCGCCACGCTCCCGGTCTTCTGACTCAAGGGTATGAGGGTGTAAAGCACGGCTCCGAGCAGGAAGTAGACCCCGTATACCGCCTTGCGCCCGGTCAGGTCAGAGAGTGACGACCACGCCAGCCGGCCCCCCATGTTGGCTAGGCTCAACAGGCCCGCGAATCCTCCGCCGACGGCCGCGCTCACCGCAAACATATCCTGGCACATCAACGACGCCTGCCCGAGAATCCCAATGCCCGCCGTCACGTTCAGGCAGAGCACCAGCCAGAGCAGCCAGAACGGCCGGGTCCGCCAGGCAAGATCCACGGGAATGTCCGAGCGAGCCATCATGCTCTTGCGTCGGATTGCCGGATCATACCCCTTCGGTTGCCAGTCCGGCGCGGGAACTCTGACGGTCGCGGCGCCGAAGATCATGTAGGCAAAGTAGACCGTTCCCATCACCAGGAACGCTTCCCTGACCCCCACCGAGGTCTCCGACGCAAAGGTTCCCATCAACTTGACCCCAAGCGGAGCACCGATCAACGCTCCCCCGCCGAAGCCCATGATCGCCAGGCCCGTCGCCATGCCGGGACGGTCGGGGAACCAGCGAACCAGCGTCGAAACCGGCGCGATGTAGCCGAGGCCAAGCCCGAACCCGCCGATCACCCCATACCCAAGGTAAAGCAACCCGAGGCTGTGCCACTCCACCGCCAATCCTGAGAGCCACAGACCGCCACAAAAGCAGCACGCCGCGGCAAACATGGTCTTCCGCGGTCCTGCCCGTTCGACCCATCGGCCGAGGACGGCCGCCGACAGCCCGAGCATCACCAGCGCAATCGAGTAGGCCCAGCCGACCTGCGGGATCGTCCAGTCCTTCCCCGGAATCGGCTCATCGATCCCGAGAACGCGGGTCAAGGGCTCATTAAAGACACTAAATCCGTACACCTGACCAATGCAAAGATGCACCGCCAGCGCGGCCGGCGGAATGAGCCAGCGGTTGTATCCCGCAGGGGCAACCGTGCGATCGCGATCGAGGAAGCGAAGACGGGGCATGGTCTCGGCCGGTTCGAGAAGGGGGCGGGCGATCGCCGACCGAGCCGAGGTCACCCCCGGGCGTTCGTCGGACAGCATCGTGCCGTCAGCCTTCGGCCGACAGCCTACCCGAGGACCACCGGCGATTCCAGGCCCGATGCGCCTTCGACTCGAATCAGGGAAAAACTCGGGTTCCGACAGCCGTATTCAGGCGGAACATCGACCGGCGATGACGGACCAGGGCATCGAGGTACTGACGTGCGATCTCACCAAAGGCCCGTTGCGCCTCAATCCGGGAAATGGAGTCGGGTTCCTCCGGGCCGCGTTGGGCGAGGCTCAGTTCGAGGTTTTCCCGAGCCGCCGGCAACGTCTCCTCCTGAAGCCGCTTGATCGTGGCGAGGGTCACCGAATAGGCAGCCTCCGCCCGCTGGACTTCGAGAATGATCTGGCGCTCCAGGTTCTCCAACTGGGTCTGCGTCTGCACGACCGTATGCTGCGCCCGAGCGATGTTCCCCTGGTTGCGGTTGAAGATGGGCACGGGAATCGTCACCCCCATCGCCCAGGAGGTCGCAACCCGTTCGCCCGGCATCAACGCCTCCTGAGCCGTGAACGGTTGATAAAGCAAGAAGACATCGTCGATCCGATTGGCCCGAGCCAGGCGAACCTCGGACTGAGCCCGGTGAACTCCGAGGCGAAACGCGGCAAGATCGGGGCGAATCGCCCTGGCTTGCTCGATCAGGAACTCAATGGGCGGAGACGGCAGGTCGAGCCCTCGCAGCGTTCCCCGAATCGGAAACGTCTCGGCCTCATTGAGCGGAATCAGCAGCAATGCCGCGAGGGTCCGCTTGGCGTCTTCGTAGGTTTCGACGGCTTCCAGAAGCGTCAGGTCGGTCGAGTCGATGAGAATTTCCAGATTGTTGAATTCGGTTCGGCTCATGGTCCCTTCGCGGACCCGTTGCTCGATGATCCGCTTCTGCGATTCCAGACTTTCCATCCCCGCCTTGAGAAATTGAATCGTCGCCTGCGCCGCCAGCACGTCGATCCAGGCGGTATAAAGGTTGTCGATCTGCAACCGGATGGAATCCTGGTACAGCGCCTCGGTCACTTCCTGAGCCCGAACGGCGACCTCGATCCGACGCTTCCGTTTACCGTTCAGATCGATCGGCAAGGTGATGTTCAGGTCGTACTGGGTCGGCCCCCCCGCGCTCCCCTCGAAATCTCCGTAGGGCACCTGCGAGGCGTCGGTATAGATCAACGGATTTCCACGCAATCCGGCCGTGAGCACATCGGCCCGAGCCTTGGAAATCTCCATCGCCTGAGACCGCAGCTCAAGGTTCAGCCCCAGAAGCCGATCAATCGCCTGGTCAATCGTCAGGCCGTTGGGCGGGCCTTCCAGATCCTCGAGTGGAACGGTGCCAAGCCGACCACCGATCGGCAAGGACGACTCGGTCAGGGGCGAGATCGACTCAATTCCCAACCCTTCCTGCGGCCCGAATGGTTCCGGAGGCTGGGTGATCCCTCGCGGCACCCGAGGGTAGCTCGGCCCTGGACCAGCCGGAATCACCTGCTCGATTCCCCCCGAGCCCCCCAGATCCACCGTCCCGGTCGCCCCCGGTGCATCTCCCAGGGCCGACGATGAGGGATCACCCGGCGTGACCGACGGAATGGAACGCTCGCCCCCTTGTGCTGGGGCCTCGCTCCCCACCAGCAGCACAACCGCGACAACGATTCCGCTCATTTGCACATGGATCAGACCGAGTTTCATCACGTTCCTCACGATCCGATCCACCCGGCAGATGCGACCGACGCCAGTCGATCCGGTCGAATGGTTCAACCTTGAAAATCGGACAAATTCCTGAGGTTGATTCAGTCGTTCCGGAGAATTCCGCGAAATCTCGTTCGTGAGTCGGGCTGGTCGAGATGGTCTTGCCCCGTGCGCGTGTCCGAGCCAATTCCCTCGCAAGCCGAATCCAATTCACGACTTTCGCCGATCCGTGCCCTCGTCGATTGCCTCCCGTGGGCACCTGTCAATGGCTCAGGTCGGAGCTCGTCCGGGGTCTCTCGGCGCGATCCGAACCGTTCCCGAGCAGTTGTCGAGGGGCTCCAAGTCGGGATTCGGCGCGTCGGCAGCTCCACCCCCGCCGGGTCGAACGCCCAAAGCGATTGCCCCATCCGTCTCGACCGGCTAGTGTAATCCTTTGTTGAATTTTGCGCGGACGGACGACGGAAGCGGAGGGGCATCGCGTGTTGCGGACGATCCTGCTGATGATCGCGGGCATGAGCCCCTTGCTGGCCCTCACCCGCCAGGAGTCTCCCGACGAGGTGCCGGTCTCGCAGCCCAACACGGTCGATGCCCGCTTCGCCGCGGAGGTCCGGCCGTTCCTCGAATCCTACTGCCTGCGATGTCACGGAGCCGACGCCCCGAAGGCGGGCCTTGACCTGAGCGGTTACGACTCGACCGCCTCCGTCCTTGAAGACCTCGCCCTCTGGGAGATCGTTCTCGACCAGCTTGACGCCGAGGCCATGCCCCCGCCTTCGGCCGACGCCCACCCGGACGCAACGGCCCGGCATCGGGTCATCACCTGGATCAACGACCTGCGTCGCCTCGAGGCTGATCGCAACGCGGGAGACCCCGGTCCCGTTCCTGCCCGACGCCTCAGCAACGCTGAGTACGACCACACGATCCGCGACCTGACCGGCGTCGATCTCCGGCCGACCCGCACCTTTCCCGTCGATCCGGCCAACGAGGCCGGGTTCGACAACTCGGCCGAATCGCTCATGATGTCCCCCGCCCTGGTCAAGAAGTACCTCGACGCCGCCCGAGAGGTCGCCGATCACCTCGTCCTCACCCCCGACGGCCTCGCCTTCGCCCCCCACCCGGTCATCGCCGCCACCGACCGCGACAAGTACTCCGTCAACCGCATCATCGACTTCTACGCCCGCCACGACGTCGACCTGGCCGAGGTCTTCCTCGCCGCCTGGCACTACCGCCACCGCGAGGCCCTTGGCCAACCCGATGCCTCCCTCACCGACGTCGCGGCCGATCGGGGAATCAGCCTTCGATATCTGGAAATCGTCTGGGACCTGCTCAACGATCCGCCCGAGGCCGAGTTTGGCCCCATCGTCGCCCTTCAATGTCTCTGGAACGAACTTCCCCCGCCCGAGGGAGCCGACCCGGTATCGGCGGCTCGACCAGCCTGCGAGCGGCTCCGGGATCTCGTGGTCGATCTCCGCAAACAGCTCACCCCGGAGGTCGAGAACCTCACCGCCCGAGGCATCAGCAACGGCACCCAGCCCTTCGTCCTCTGGAAGAACCGGCAAATGGCCGCCAACCGCATGCGTTACGCCGGCGGCGCGGCCGACCTTCGGCCCGCTGACCTCGACCCTGACAGCCCCGCCGCCCAGGCCCTTGCCGTCCCGACCGACCCCGACGCCTTCGCCCGTTTCGAGGCCACCTTCGACCCCTTCTGCCGGGTCTTCCCCGATGCCTTCGTCGTCACCGAGCGGGCCAGGGTCTACCTCGATCCCGATCAGGACAAGAACAACACCGGGCGTCTTCTAAGCGCCGGTTTCCACAGCATGACCGGCTACTTTCGGGACGATCAGCCTCTGTATGACCTGGTCCTCGACGACGCGCAACGGCAGGAACTGGACCGCCTCTGGACCGAGTTCAACCTCATCAGCGATCTGCCCATGCGGCAGTTCTCCAGCTATCTCTGGTACGAGCGGGCCGAGACCGGCTTCATGCGCGGCGACCCCGACTTCGACTTCGTCCGCGCCGAGGACCGCGACGCTGCCTCCGAGGCCAAGATGACCCGTCTGGCCGAGGTCTACCTTGCCAAGGCCCGCCGCATCGGTGCCGGCGACCAGGCGATCCAGGCCATCGAAGACCAGTTCGCCATCATCGCCGAGCAGATCCGCCACGTCGAACACGTCCGCGCCGAGGCCGAACCCCACCACGTCGCCGCCCTCGCCGACTTCGCCGAACGCGCCTACCGCCGCCGCCTCTCGACCGCCGAACGCGACGGGGTGGCCGCCTTCTACCTAGGCCTCCGCGACGAGGACGGTCTGGACCATGAAGACGCCGTTCGCGACACGGTGGTCAGCATTCTCATGTCTCCCCACGTCCTCTACCGCGTGGACCTGCCGCTTGAGGAAGGCTCGGGCATCCAGCCCCTCTCCCCGAACGACCTGGCCAGCCGCCTCAGCTACTTCCTCTGGGCGAGCATGCCCGACGACGAACTGATGACCCTGGCCGATTCGGGGGATTTGCAGGACCCCGAGATCCTCGTCGCCCAGGCCCGCCGGATGCTCCGCGACGATCGCGTTCGCGGCCTGGCCACCGAGTTCGCCGGCAACTGGCTCGACTTCCGCCGCTTCGAGGCGCACAACAGCGTCGATCGCTCCCGCTTCCCGGCCTTCGACGACGAGCTGCGGCGGGCGATGTTCGAGGAGCCGATCCGCCTGTTCCTCGACCTCGTCCAGCACGACCGCCCGGTCGACGAGCTGCTCGCCGGCACCCGAACGTTCGTCAACCCCCCCCTCGCCCGCCACTACGGCATCCCCGAGCCCGAGGGCGGCCCCGACACCTGGGTCGAGATCGCCGACGCCACCCCCTTCGGTCGCGGCGGACTCTTGCCGATGGCCGTCTTCCTCACCCAGAACTCCCCCGGCCTTCGGACCAGTCCCGTCAAACGCGGATACTGGGTCGTCCGCCGCCTGCTCGGCGAGCACATTCCCCCCCCTCCCCCCGACGTGCCCGACCTGCCCGACGACGAGGCCGATCTCGGTGCCTTGACCCTCCGCGAGGCCCTCGCCCGCCATCGGGCCGACCCGGCCTGTGCCGTCTGCCACGACCGCTTCGACGGCATCGGTGTCGCCTTCGAAGGCTTCGGGCCGGTCGGTGAACTTCGGACGGTTGATCTCGGCGGCCGACCTGTCGAAACCGAGGCCGAATTCCCACGCGGCGGCCAGGGAACCGGGGTCGAAGGGTTGCGGGCCTACCTCGAACAGGCACGCCGGGACGAGTTCGTCGAGAACCTCTGCCGAAAGCTGCTCGCCTACGCCCTCGGCCGAACCTTGATCCCCTCCGACGACGCTACGATTCAAAACATGCAGGCCCGTCTCTCGGCCGAAGGCGGGCGGTTCAGCGCCCTGGTCGAGGCCATCGTTCTCAGCCCCCAGTTCCGGAACACGCGCGTCGAGCGCGATCTCGCGGAGTGAAGCCGATGAAGCGACCTTCGAACCCGGCGGCCGACTCGAATCCAGGCGATCGCCTCTCGACCTCCCGGCGCATGTTCCTCCGGGGGGCCGGCGTGACAATGGCCCTCCCCTGGCTCGAATCGATCCCCGCCTGGGGGGCCGCCGCCTCCGGCGAGATCGCGCCCAGCCCAAAGCGGTTCGCCGCCATGTTCATGGGTTGCGGCGTGAACCCCGATCAGTGGTGGGCGAAGCAGTCCGGCTCCGAGATCGAGCTGGGGCCGTCGCTCGAACCGCTCTCGGACGTGAAATCCAAGATTAACGTCATCAACGGTCTCTTTAATCAGCATGCCCTCGGCGTCGGCATCCATCCCGGCCAGACCGGCAACATCCTCTCCGGCGCCGCCCTCCAGCGCGGGGCCGAACTGAAGGGGGGCATCAGTGTCGATCAGATGCTTGCCCGCCACCTGGGCGAGGACACGATCCAGCCGAGCATCGTCCTGGGCTGCGAGCAGCCGATCACCGGCTACCACGAGACGAACTTCTCGATGGCCTACAGCTCGCACATCTCCTGGCAGAGTGCGACCTCTCCGGTCCCGATGGAGGTCTACCCCTCCCTCGCCTTCGACAGCCTGTTCGACAACCGCGGCAGCCTCCGCAACCGAAGCATCCTCGACCGCGTCCGCGAGGAAGCCGCCACCTTGAGCCGCCGCGTCAGCGTGGCCGACCGCGCAAAGCTCGACGAGTATCTCACCAGCGTCCGCGACGTCGAGCAGCGGGCCGCCGCCATGCGTGCCTCGAAGCTCGCCGCCGACGAACGTGCCCAGGGCGGCGACCGCCCCACGCTCGCCATGCCCCGGCCCGATAACGGTCTGCCCGAGGACATCCGCGAGCACATGCGCCTGATGTGCGACCTCATCGCCCTCGGCTTCCAGACCGACAAGACCCGGATTGCCTCGCTTCTGCTTTGTCGAGACATCTCGGGCCTCTTTTATCCGTTCCTCGACGTCAGCGCCGCCCACCACGGGGCCTCGCACGACGATACCTCCGAAGCTTACGGGCGGGTCACGCAGTTCTACGTCAGCCAGCTTGCCTACCTCGCTTCGCGGCTCGACGCCATGCCCGAAGGCGAAGGGACCGTGCTCGACCACTCCTGCCTCCTGTTCATCAACAGCCTCTGGTCGGGCACCCAGCACGACGCCCGCAAGGTGCCGGTCGTCCTCGCCGGTGGCCTCGGCGGCACCCTTCAGACCGGCCGCGTGCTCGACTACTCCGACCGCTCCGACGACGACCGACGCCTCTGCTCCCTCTACCTCGGCATCATGGACCGCATGGGCGTGGAACTCGACTCCTTCGGCGATGCCGACGAACGGCTGGCGAACCTTTGAGATGCGGGCTGGATCTCTCTTGGCCGGGGATACCCTTGCATCGTCATCCCCGGCCCGTTGGGAGAGCGGTGTCAGCGAGCCAAAGGCAATGAGCTGATGAGTATTCGGATGATTCGTATCAGCAGTTCCATTTTCCTTGTCTTGATGGTTTGCGGGGCCATCGATGGGGGGCCCTCGGCTCGGGCAGACGACGTCTACCTGACCCGGATCAAGCCCTTGCTCCGGGAGCGTTGCTACTCCTGCCACGGCGCCCTGAAGCAAGAGGCCGGGTTGCGGCTCGACACGGTCGATTTGATGCTCCAGGGTGGCGACGCCGGCCCCGTGGTCGTTTCGGGCAGCGCCGATGAGAGCGAGCTGCTGGCCCGAGTCTCGACCGACGAACCCTTCGACCGCATGCCTCCCGAACACGAAGGGGAGCTGTTCACCGACGAGCAGGTGGTCTTGCTCCGCGACTGGATTCTCGCCGGGGCCCCTGCTCCTCCGGACGAAGCCCCCGAACGCGACCCCGCCGAGCACTGGGCCTTCCAGGCGATCGTTCGACCTCCCGTCCCCGAGGTCGAAGGGGCGACCAACCCGATTGATGCGTTCATCGCCCGGAAGCAGGATGACCTTGGACTCGTTCCCCAGGGAGAGGCCGACCGTCTGCTCCTGCTCCGTCGGCTCTCGATCGACCTGATCGGCCTGCCGCCGACCCTGGAGGAGATCGACGAAGCTCAGCGCGACCCCTCGCCCGAGTGGTACGATCGCACCGTCGATCGCCTGCTCGACGACCCTCGCCACGGCGAGCGCTGGGCGCGGCACTGGATGGACATCTGGCGATACAGTGATTGGTGGGGGCTGGGTGAGCAGTTGCGCAACAGCCAGCCGCACATCTGGCACTGGCGCGACTGGATCGTCGAGTCTCTCAACGCCGACCTGCCGTACGACGAGATGGTCCGGTCGATGCTCGCCGCCGACGAGCTGTACCCGAACGACCTCGACCGCCTGCGGGCCTCGGGCTTCCTCGCACGCAACTACTTCCTGTTCAATCGGCATCAGTGGATGGACGAAACGGTTGAGCATGTGTCGAAGGCCTTCCTCGGCCTGACCACCAACTGTGCCAAGTGCCACGATCACAAGTACGATCCCATCTCGCAGGCCGACTATTACCGCTTGCGGGCCTTCTTCGAGCCGTATCATGTGCGGCTCGATGTCCGACCGGGCGAGGCGGACCTTGCCCGCGACGGCATCCCGCGTGCCTTCGATGGGCTCCTGGAGGCACCCACCTATCGGTTCATCCGGGGCGAGGAGAGCAACCCCGACACCTCCACACCCCTCTCCCCGAACCTGCCCGAGGTCCTGCGGTTCAAGCCCTTGGAGATCGAGCCGGTGGACCTGCCGGTCGCGGCCTGGAAACCCGAGCGCCGCCCCTGGGTGGCCGAGGCCTACCGCCTCGCCGCCGTTGCAACTCTGAAGGCCGCCGAGGACCGGCTGGCGACCGCTCGGGCCTCGTTCGACGCCTCGTGCCAGGACGATGCGGGGACCGCCGAAGCCTCGCCCGGCGATCCCTCGACCCCCGACGCGGCCTCAGAAGAGGCTCGTCTTGCCCTCCTCGTGGCCGAACGAAGCCGGGATGCGGCCGAGGCCGAGCTACGGAGTGTCGAGCTGCGGATCGCCGCCTTGCAGACCTCCTGGGAACGGGACGATCGGTCCGAAGCCGAGGGAGCAGAGGCCGTCGCCCTGGCCGAGCAGGCTCTTTCCTCGGCCCGCGAGGCCGCTCGGGCCGAACGCGAGGCGAAGGCCGCTCAGGCCCGGCTGACCCTGGCCGAGGCCGAGCTGCAGCTATCCCGCGCCGCCGAGGCCGATCGAGACGGCGCCGGCAAGGCGGTGGAGACGGCCCGCACGGCTCTCGACGAGGCCATCAAGGCAACCGAGGAACCGGGCGACCAGTTCACCCCGCTGATCGGGGCACGCTGGACCCCGACGCGGTTCCTGAACTCGGGCCAGGACGATCCGACCGTTGCCTTCCCGCCCCAGAGTACCGGCCGTCGCAAGGCCCTGGCGGATTGGATCACCGACCCTCGCAATCCCTTGACGGCTCGGGTGGCGGTCAACCACGTCTGGACCCGGCACTTCGGGACGCCGCTCGTGCCGACCGTCTTCGACTTCGGCCGCAACGGCCAGCCGCCGACTCATCCGGAACTGCTCGACTGGCTGGCCGCCGAGCTGATCGAGCATGATTGGAGTCTCAAGCATCTTCATCGATTGATCGTTCGGTCGGCGGCCTACCGGCGTTCGTCCTCGATGGCGGATGCGGAGGAGAACCTGGCGATCGACCCGGACAATCGATTCCTCTGGCGTCGGACCCCGATCCGGATTGAGTCGCAGGCGGTCCGCGATACGGTCCTGAGCCTGGCGGGCACGCTCGACCCGAGCTTCGGAGGCCCCCCGGTCCCGAGAGCCGCTCAGGAGGAGTCGAACCGCCGCAGCCTCTACTTCTTCCACTCGAACAACGAGCGGAACCTGTTCCTGACCATGTTCGATGAGGCGCTCGTCAAGGAATGCTACCGGAGGCAACAGAGCATCGTCCCGCAGCAGGCCCTGGCACTCAGCAACAGTCGCCTTGTTCTGGATGCGTCTCCCCTGGTCGTCGCTCGGATCACCGACGCCATGACCGCTCAGGGCCATGAGGCCGACGATGACGAGGCGTTCCTCCGCCTGGCCTTTGTGCTGGTCCTGGGGAGCGAGCCGAGCGCGACCGAAGCGGCCGCCGGCCTGCGGGCACTTGACGACTGGTACCATCTGTCTGAGGCATCAAAGGGTGAAGATTCTGGCGTCTTTGCGCGTGAGCAACTGATCTGGGTGCTCCTGAATCACAATGACTTCGTGACCCTTCGCTGAACGCGACCGGCGATCGAACCGAACTCGGGATGCTGAGAGATGATTCACTTGCCTCAACGCTCAGGATGGCCCGCCGCATCAGGACTTCTGGTACCATCGCGGAGGACGTTCCTCTCGGGATTCGCCTCGCTCGCGGTCGGGGCCATGCTGCATCGGGATGGCGTGGCTCGCGACGGCGGATGGGCACCTCCTGATGGGAAGCCGCACTTCCCGCCGAAGGCCAAGAGCGTGATCTGGCTGTTCATGAACGGCGGCGTTAGCCACATGGAGAGCTTCGACCCGAAGCCGATGCTGACCCGCTACGGCGGCAAGACGATTGCCGAGACGCCGTTCGCCGATGCGCAGGACCCGGAGAAACTGGCCCTCGAACGCCTGGTTGTGCCCGACGGGAACGGCAACCAGCGGAACACGCTCTACCCCCTTCAAGTCGGCTTTCGCAAGCACGGTGAGAGCGGGATTGAGGTCAGCGACTGGTTCCCGCACATTGCCCGGCATGTGGACCGCCTGGCGATCATCAGGTCCATGTGGACGACCGACAGCAACCACGGCGCCCAGACGCAGTTCCACTCGGGCCGGCACCTGAACGACGGCGACTTCCCGAACCTCGGGGCCTGGGTTCACTACGGCCTGGGGTCGCTGAACGACAACTTGCCGCAGTACATTTCCATCGGCAATCGTGAATACTGGAACCTGAAGGACGGCCATTACCTCGGCCCGGCTCACGACGCCGTCCCGATGCGGGTCGATCCGGACAACCCGCTCGATTTCGGCCGACCGCAACGCCCGATCTCGGACCAGGCCCGGTCGGTCGGGATCGACCTGCTCGAACAGCTTCATGCGGAACGGCTGGCGGAATCGCCGCGCGATGCGGCCATTGCCGCGCGGGTGGCCTCGTACGAGCTAGCCTTCCGGATGCAGCAGTCGGTGCCCGAGGCGGTCGACTTCTCACAGGAGTCGGACGAAACAAAGTCCCTCTATGGGCTCGATCTGCCGCACTGCCGCGAGTTCGGTATGCAGATGCTGGCGGCCCGTCGCTTGGTCGAGCGAGGGGTGCGGTTCATCCAGGTCCAGCACGGGGCCGGAGGGGCCGGGCGCTGGGACGCTCACGGGGGCCTTCGGGCGAACCACGAGCAGAACGCCCTGGCGGTTGATCGGCCGATCGGCGGCCTGATCGAGGACCTGGCTCGGCGCGGGTTGCTTGATGAGACGTTGGTGGTCTTCGCCACCGAGTTCGGCCGCACGCCCGGCTCGCAAGGGGCCGACGGCCGCGACCACCACATCTTCGGCTTCAGCGTCTGGATGGCCGGCGGCGGCATCAAGGGGGGCGTCGTGCACGGGGCGACCGACGAGATCGGCTTCCACGCGGTCGAGAACCGCCACTACGTGACCGACGTTCACGCCACGATCCTCAAGCAACTGGGGCTCGACTCCAGGAAGCTGGAACTGCCGGGCCGCAAGCGATTGGAGATCGATCACGGATCGCCGATTGAGGATGTCATCGCATAAGATTGTCAAAGAGCGTTTGAGACTTTCGAGGGAAAGGTCAAACCTTTCCCTCGAAACCGGAGGTCACTGAGTCGGCAGGGCTCCGGGTTGGAGCAGGCTGAGCGGGACCTTGTGCTGGATGGTGACTTCCCCCTCGTCGTCTCGGATCTGGAGGCGAAGGAGCGGATCGTCGCGGTTCCAGTCGATGGTGATGAGGCCGAAGTTGTCGCCGCGGTTCATGGTGGCCAGGCGGTGGCGATTCGGTTCCAGCGGCTGATAGCGCTTGGAGGCCTGGTTCAGGCCGCTCGAGGTCAGGTCGTAGAGCGGGTAGCCGATGCCGGCGTCCATGACCGACAGCTCGGCGTGGTGGCGGTCGCCGCTGATCAGCACGACGCCGTTTGCCCCGGTGTCTCGGAGGAGGGCAAACAGGCGATCACGTTCGCGGGGGATGTTGGTCCACTTCTCGAAGGGGTGGTCTTCGGCGACGCACTGGATGCTGGAGGCGATGATCCGCACGTCGGCCGGCTCGCGGAGCTGGGTTTCGAGCCAGGCCCACTGCTCCTCGCCGAGGATGGTGGCGTCGGGGGCGGTGTTGGGCAAGTAGGGTCGAATGTGGGGAAAGAAGGCGTCGGGCTGGTCGGAAACCTCCAGGGGGCTGCGGTGGTATCGGGTGTCGAGCAGGATGATCTGGAGCCGACGCCCCTCGGGGCCGAACGTCACGGCGTGGTAGACCCCCTCACGATCGCGTCTCGGTGAGTCGGTCGGCACCTCGAAGAAGTCGAGGAACTGCTGCTGCGAGTCCTCGCGTTTCGAGTAGGTTCGGCCGCCGTCGTTCACGCCGAAGTCGTGGTCGTCCCAGGTGGCCAGGATCGGGCAGGTGGCACGGAGGCGCTGATAGCCGGGAATGGCGGCGAGGCGGTCGTACTTGGCCTTCATCAGGCCCATGTCTTCGGTGTCGGCGTAGATGTTGTCGCCGATGAAGAGGAACAGGTCGGGCTGGGCGGCAACGACGGCATCCCAGATCGGCTGGGGTCGGTTCTGGTCGGCACACGAGCCGAAGGCGATCCGGCTGGGCGGGTCGTCGGCGGCGATGGCGTCGGCAGGGGCCGCGCCGAGCGCTGCCAGACCAACGGTGAGGAGGATGAGCGAGAGGGGACGCCAGGGCATCTCATGACTCCGGGGTTTGCGGGGGAGAAGGCTCAACGGGGTGCTTGAGGGTATCGCTCGATTCTCGACACGACAACGTCGGGGAGCCGGCGGGGCAACCGTCTTGAGTCAAGGGGGGGCCGGAAGCGGCGGAGCGTGCCCTTCGGTCGTCAGGGGAATCGACTGCCAGATTGGCAATTGGCTTTGTTCGGTCCGGGAGGCGGGAGTCCTTGCACTCTGTCAGATTGGCAATTGGCTTTGTTTGGTGACGAGGGGTGAGTCGCGGGGGACTGCCAGAATGGCGATTGGCTTTGTTTGGTTCGGGAGGAGTTGCGGAGGGAGCGTCGGGGCGGTGCGCCTCGGTGCGCGGTCGGGGTGCGCTGAGGTGCGCCGGGGAGGTGGAATGGAAGTGCTTGCTGAGAAGCGGTTTGGGCAATTTGCGCTCGTTCGTTTCGAACATTGAGGGCGCGGGGCGGCTTCTGGAAGGAGTGAGGATTGGGAGGAGGGATCGGACCATCGAGCGGGATCGGGTGACGGATTCTTCTGGAGAGGCAATGGCAGAGAGAGCGGCGACACGGGGCAATTGTGTGCTTGGATGTGTGTGTTTCCGCTGGAAATTGCTGGACAGAGCAATTCGAGCAGAGATGCAGGACGGGTTCAGAGGGGGTTGCGGGTTCATGGGAGGAGGAGGGGTGGAAGCGAGGGGATGAAGGCGTCTCTCT
The DNA here is from genome assembly GCF_009177065.1 of Tautonia marina. Lineage (NCBI taxonomy): Bacteria > Pseudomonadati > Planctomycetota > Planctomycetia > Isosphaerales > Isosphaeraceae > Tautonia > Tautonia marina. Next base: position 35,940 of record NZ_WEZF01000025.1, on the reverse strand, counting down.
GTTAGTTTCGGGAAAACGGGGAGGTTCAGTCACAAACGGTTCGAGGGGAGGAGAAACGCGGAGCTGCGGAAGAATCGGCGTCAAACGCTTGTTGAACAGAGTGGGGGGCGCTAGCATCAAGGGAGTGATCGCTCCTTGAGCTTGGGAGAAGGGGCCGGTGGGTGGTCCTGACCTCGCGATCGAAGGGGACGAGCGGGTTGGTGAATCGGGCTTCGAGGATCGGCTCGGGTCGTCAAGGGGCGAAGGCGTTTTTCGGAGGAGGAGGCGAATCGTGATGCGTCGGATGCGAGACGAGGCGATCGGGCGCGGTTGGGCGCTCGTGTTGGGGTGGCTCGGGGTGCTGGTGATCGGGGGGAGCGCTCCGGCACCGGCCGAGGAGCCGAGCGGGCCTCGGGTGGCGGCGGTGGTGACCGAGTATCGGCACAATTCGCATGCGGATGTGATTGTCAGCCGATTGTTGTTGACGGACATGCTCGACGGGACGGGCAAGGACTCGCCGTTGACCCTGGCCTCGTTGTATACCGATCAGCGGCCGGCGAACGACATCAGCCGGTTGCTGGCGGCGTCGCATCGGTTCCCGATTGCGCCGACGATCGGCGAGGCGCTGACGTTGGGGACGGAGGAACTGGCGGTGGATGGGGTCCTGCTCGTTGCCGAGCATGGGGACTATCCGTTCTCCGCAACGGGGAACCATCAGTATCCCAAGCGTCGGTTCTGGGATGAGACGCTGGAGGTCTTTCGCAAGAGTGGTCGGGTGGTGCCGGTGTTCATTGATAAGCACCTGTCGGACAACTGGGAAGATGCCTCCTTCATTTATGAGACGGCCCGCGAGCTGAAGATTCCGTTGATGGCCGGTTCGTCGATTCCCGGAACGTGGAGACACCCGCCGGCCGACGTGGAACGGGGGGCGAAGCTGACGGAGATTGTGGCCTTTACATATGGGTCGACCGATGCGTATGGGTTTCATGCGCTGGAAGCGGTGCAATCGCTGGCCGAGCAGCGAGCGGGGGGAGAGTCGGGCGTGCAATCGGTGCAGTGCCTGAGCGGAGACGCGGTCTGGCAGGCGCTGGATGAGGGGCGGTGCGATCCGGAGCTGTTCGAGGCGGCCCTGCGCCGGGTGCCCGCGTATCAGGAGGGGAAGGCGATTGCCCGAGAGGCGGTGCGGGACCCGAAGCTCATGATTGTCAATTACATCGACGGCCTGCGCCTGTTCGTGTTCGAGCTCAACGGCGCGGTGGCCAACTGGACGGCCGCCTGGCGGTACGAGGAGGATCGGGCGATCGAATCGACCCTGTTCTGGACCCAGGAGGCCCGGCCGGCGGCGCATTTCACGCTCTTGCTCAACGGCATCGAGCGGATGATGCTCACCGGTGAGCCGTCCTGGCCGGTCGAGCGGACCTTGTTGACGAGCGGGACGCTCGACGCCCTGCTTCTGTCGTTGACCAGGGGGGGCGAGCCGATCGAAACCCCTTATCTGGACGTGCGCTATCAACCCACCTGGCGATGGAAAGAACCGCCGCCGTCGCCGCCCGGCCGACCGTGGAACGAACAGTAGATCGCGGTCGCCCGGTAGCGTTCTTCGCCGGGGTTCGAGCGGTTTGAGATGGTCCCTGGCCCACTCACCCGGCCTTCGGCCACCCTCTCCCCGCAGGCGGGGGAGAGGGTTGGGAGCTGGTACGCTTGCACCGGGAACGAGCGGGGGGAGAAGGTTGAAGAAGTCGCGGTCAGGGGGCGTGGTGGAGGATGACGCGATTGCGGCCGGATCGCTTGGCCTGATAGAGGGCCTGGTCGGCCTGGCCGATCAGGAGGTCGCGGGCTGAGGTGCCGGCCAGGCCGGTCGAGACGCCGAGGCTGGCGGTGATGGGTCGGAGGGGCCAGGATCGGGCGGCGATGGCCTCACGAAGGCGCTCGGCGATCTGGAGTCCGGCTTCGGCGTCGGCACCGGGCAAGATGATCAGGAATTCCTCCCCCCCGTAGCGAATGGCGCAATCGTACGGGCGAAGGATTTGGCCCAGGATCGAAGCCAGGGAGCGCAAGACCTCGTCGCCGGCGGGATGGCCGAAGTCGTCGTTGAACCGTTTGAACCGATCGACGTCGAGCATGACGAGCGAGATCGAGCCGCCCAGCCGCTCGGACTGCGCGATGGCCGCGTTGAGTTTGGCGTCGAGCGCGTGCCGGTTTGCCAGGCCCGTCAGGGCATCGACCGAGGCCAGCCGGGCCAGTTGTTGCTCGGCTCGAACCCGGTCGGTCACGTCGATCATGAAGGCGGCCCAGCGGTGGCAGCCATCAAACCCCATGATCCGGGTCGCGTCGAGCTGAACGTGGCGCAGCTGGCCGTTCGCGTCGGTGACTTCCAGCGTGCCCCCATAAACCAATTTGCCGGAGGGGCAGTCTTCGAAGATATCTTGCACGAGGGGTTGCAGGGGTTCTCGAAGGAGCGAGGAGAAGCGAAGGCCCGTGAGCCGGGCTGAGGTTTCGCCGAGCAGGAAGGCACAGCGGGGATTGACGGCTTCGATCAACCCTTGTTTGTCGATGATGGCAATACCGATGGACGCGCCGAGGAATAACTGGCGGAAGCGGTCTTCGCTCCGGCTGAGGGCCAGTTCCGCACGTTTGCGTTCGGTGGTGTCCTGAACGACACAGGCGTAGCGTTGTCTGCCCTGGCCAGCGGAGGCAATGGCGCTGATCGAGACATCGAGCCACCGAGGGCCGTTTGGGTTGACCTGATCCAGGTATTCGAAGTGGGCCGGACCTTGACCGGGTTGGGTGGAGCGGAAGGCCTCGTTCCAGAGTGTTCGGTGTTCGGGACTGAGGTAGAACCGCGGGCGCGGCTCCTCGCGCAGGCTTGCGGGATCGAGGCCGAGGTGCTGCGCGGCCGAGGTGTTGAGTTTGACGAGGCGGGGCTCGTCGTCCTGAACCTCGACGATGGCCATCATCATCGGGACGCTGTCGAAGAAGCTGCGGAGGGTTTCTTCCCCCTCGCGGAGGGCGGTCTCGGCCTGGACGTGGTCGGTCACGTCTCGGGAGGTGAACAGCAGGCCGCGGAAGGTGGGGTGATTCAGGAGATTGGAGCCGACGGCCTCCAGCACGCGCCAGGAGCCGTCCCTGTGTCGAATGCGAAGGGTGAGGGCCGGGTGATACGACGGATCACGCAGGAGGTCTTCGAAGGCGGCCCGGATGCCAGGAAGGTCGTCTTCGTGGACATAGGAGAAGACGTTGGTGCCGATCACCTCGTGAGATTGGTAGCCGAGCAGGTGGTCGAGGGAGGGGCTTTCCCATCGGATGGTGCCATCGACCTCGACGATGGTGAGCAAGTTGGAGATTTGCTCCATCAAGAGGTTGAGCCAGCCGGCACCGGCCCCCGGCGTGGCTCCCGGAACGGCCCAGGCCTCGAAGGAATGGCGGGATGGGATGAGCTGCGGAGGAGCGGCTTCGCCCTGGCACTCGATGGCCGAGTGGCCGCGGTCCTGAGCGACCTGATGACAGGAGCCTTCGATCTCTTCGAGCATCTGGATCAAGGCGCGGACGACCTCGGGGTCGAGGTGCGAGCCGGAGAGGCGTCGCAGGTGGTTTCGGGTGCGGCACTCGGTCCAGGCGGATCGGTAGGGGCGATCGGATCGGAGGGCGTCGTAGATGTCGACGGCGGCGAAGATGCGAGCGGCCAGGGGGATCTGTTCACCGACCAGGCCGCGGGGGTAGCCGTTGCCGTCCCAGCGTTCGTGGTGGCAATAGGGGATATCGAGGGCTGACTGAAGGAAGGGGATGGGGGCGAGCATGGCGTGGGCGAGCACGGGATGGCGCTCCATCACCGCTCGCTCACTCTCGTCGAGGGGGCCGGGTTTGTTGAGGATGCGGTCGGGAATGGCCATTTTGCCGATGTCGTGCAGCAGGGCACCGCGTCGGAGGTGGACAAGCTCGGCCTCGGAGACTCCCATGCGCTGGGCGAGCTGGAGGGTCAGGGCCGTGACCCTTCGGGAATGCCCCTCGGTCTCGTGATCGCGGAAATCGAGGGCGCGCGACCAGCCGGCGATGGTGGCGTCGTAGGCGGCCTCCAGCTCGGTGTTCGCGTGTTCCAGGCCGGCGACAAGCCGGGCGTTTTCGAGGGCGATGGCCGCCTGAGCGGTGAGCCCGGCGACGAGCCGTTCGGAGCGCTCGGTGAAGACGCCGGGGCGCTCGTGGCCGAGAAGAATGGCGCCAAGGATGGCTCCGGAAGGGCCGACCAGCGGCAGGGCCATGCAACTGACCAGGGAAGGCCCATCAGACGAGCCGCCGGCTACCCGCTGAAAGTGCGGATCGAGCCGGGCATCGTCGAGGCGGATGATTCCCTGGCCTCGGAACATTGGGCGGAGCAATTCGATCCAGCTCAGGCCCGGGACCTCGGCGGATTCGAGGTGGTCGGAGCCGGAGCTGGTGAACATGCGATAGATGCGTTCGTCCTCGTTGGGGGCCTCGGTAAACAGCACGGCGAACCCGGCTCCGGTCAGGCTGACGGCGGCGTCGGCGATCGCCTGGACGAGGGAGCCGAGGTCGAGCTCGGAGGCGAGCATCAGGCCGACCCGATTGATGGCCTCGACCGCCTCGGCCTGCTCGCGGAGTTCGGCCTCCAGCTCCAGGCGGTCGCTCATGTCCCGGGTAACGCCGGCCATCCCGATCACCGCTCCGGAGGGATCGCGGAGAGGGGCGGCGGTGATATGGACGGGGCACGGATCGCCGAGCCGGCGCAACAGATGGCCCTGGTAGGTGGCGGCTCCCTCGGCGTAGACCCTGGACATGGCCTCGATGACTTGCTCCTCCTCCTCCGGGGGGAAAAAGTCGACGCTCTGGCGGCCGTCAAGCTCGTTGGGAGTCAGGCCGGTGAGCTGTTCGAGCCGATGATTCCAGCGGATGAGCCGGCCGTCGAGATCGAGGACAAAGAGGATATCAGGGACCGCCTCCATGATGGCCTGAAGTTCGCCGAGGGCCGCCTCGAGTTGACGCTCACTTTGTTTCCGTTCGGTGATATCGGTGGCTTCAGGAATGAGCAGGGTGACGGCGCCCGAGGCGTCGCAAATCGGCTTGATCGAGAAGTCGATGAAGGCGGTCGCATCGCCGGCGCCGCGGACCTGCTCCTCGTACCGAACGGAGGCACCGGCTGCGGCCTGGGCAATGGCCGATTGGAGCCGTTGCTGGACCTCGGGCGAGATGGTCCACCAGCGGCATTCCCAGAACGGTTTGCCGATGACGTCGTCGGGGGTCAGGCCGCCGAACTCCAGGGCATGGTCGTTGGCTTGCAGCACGGTGCCGTCGGGCAGGAGAATGGCCGCAAACTGGAAGGTCTGATCGAAGATGGCCCGGAAACGCTGCTCTCCGGTTCGGAGTGCTTCACTGGCCTGAGCCTGCTGGGTGATGTCGGCCAAAAAGCCGATGAACCGAGCGGGCCGGTCCGATTCCTCGGGGAAGTAACTCCCATCGTCTTGCAGGACGATGGAACCTCCTTGTCGGGTGAGCACGCGGTAGGCGCCGTGGAAGGCATTGCCGGGTTGAGAGGAAATGCGGAGGTCTTCGACGAACGCCTCTCGGTCGTCGGGGTGAATCAGCTCGATCCAACGGTCGATGCCGCCTTCCAGCTCCTTGGGGGAGTAGCCGAAGACCTGCTCGCAGGCTCCGCCGAAGGTGAGGTGATCCGCCTGGCAGTCCCACTCGTAGAGCACCAGCCCGGCGGCCGAAGCGGCTTCTTCGTATCGGGTCTTCCACTCGGCCTGCACCTGCTCGGCGAGGCGTTGCCGGGTCACATCCCGGACGATGAGACCCAGGGCGCAGGGAGTGCCATCGGCCTCCCGGATCGGGAAGACGAGGGTACTGGTGACCGTGGGGTGCTCGATGGGCCCGTGGCGATCTTCGAACTGCCGCGGAGCGTCTTGCTCGAGCACGAGTTGCTCACGACGGCGAGCCTCGGCGGCCTGGTCCGGAGCGAGCAGCTCCTCGACCGATCGGCCGATCAGCGCCTCGGGATCGAGGCCGAAGGGGACGCTGTAGCGCGCATTGGCCATGAGGCAATGGCCGTCGAGCCCCTTGAGGGCCACGCCGGCCGGAACGTGATCGAGGAATCCCCGGAGCAGGGCCTCGCGGTTGCGAAGGGCTTCGTAGGCGGTTTCGAGGGCGGCGGTGCGATCGGCGACGTGAGCTTCCAGCGCGTCGCGTTCGGCCCTGAGCTCGGCTTCCAGCCGCTTGCGAACGGAGATGTCGCGGATGCTGGTGCGAAATCCCATGGGCTGGTCGTGGGAATCGACCATCGACTGCCAGGAGATCGCGGCCCATCGGATCGATCCGTCTCGATGAAGGATTCGGAACTCGACGTCGTTTCCGGAACGGCCGGCAAGAGCAGTGCGGAGGATCTCGGCAAAGGTTGCCTGGTCTTCGGGGTGGACAAAGCCGATCGGGTAGTCGTGACGCTCCAGGCAATCGGTAACGGAGTATCCCGTGAAGCGCTCGACGGCCGGGTTGATCCATCGGGTCACGCCGTCGGCGTCGATCCAGCTTTCCCAGTCCGACGTCGTGTCGGCGATCAGGCGAAAGAGGTCGTGCTGGCTCCATCGCGTCTCCGCGGTGCTTGTCGAACAATCAGAGCAGAGGGGTTGCACGTCGAACCCCCTGATCTCGGGTTTGGGCTCGGGGGAGAGTTCCGTTGGGCTCGGGCTGGCGACCGGATCACCGCATCCCTGGGAGCGTGGTGGCACGTTGATCCAGGAGTGGAGACGGCTGGGGTGGCCTCGGCCGGGGTCGGCCTGCCATCTCACATCAAATTGATCGTCTTGCACCTTGACCATCCTGACGAAACGACGAGTCGCGCTCTGACTGCTCGATCAGCGAGCAAGCCACCGAGCGACAACCGGCCTTCACACGAGGAGCGATCCTGACACCAACCTCAGCGGAGGCCCGCCGCCCCCAGCAGCCCTCCGTTCGGAACCGCCGGAGGCGACGGTCGGACGAATCTGGAAGCTGGTCCTGGAGGCTCCCGAAGGTTTCAGCTCGTGCTGTCTTGCGACGCGTTCAATTCCCGATCGATCGGCCCCGGAGCGGTTTCCAATGGTCTGAATCTTCCATCGAGCGGAGCGGGATGGGCCCATCCTCCAACGGCAAGTACGGAGGAAGGGGCTTCGTTCCCCGACCGATGCTCGACGATCCAGCGGAAACGGTTCGAAAGGCCCGGATATTGAAACCTAGGTTGCTTTCGCTGGGATGGTGGGAAGTCTCAGAAAATCACTCAGGGAGGCCGACGGGATGGCGGCCGCCTTGCGATTGAGACAAAAGGCCCAGGTCTGGGTGAGGGGAAGGGAGATGATCGGAGGAATCACTCGGGGGAGCCGCGGATGGGGATGCGGCTCCCCCTGGCGGGGGGTGGAGATCAATCGCGCTGAGGACGGTTGTTGCCGTACGACCAGGGTTTGCCGGTGAACGGCGGACGACGGGGAGGCTCGGGAGTGATGCCGGGGGTGAGCTGTCGGATGAGGTCGATACCGACGTCGCGCATCTGGGTTCCGGCCGTGATTTCGAGGTTGCTGTAGCTGGTCAGTCGGGTTTCGTAGCCGCCGCCGTTGGGACCGAAGGCGGCCTCATCGGGGACGTAGCCGACGCAGCCGTTGGCGAGCGAGACGGGGAAGGTGAACGGGAAGGCGCTCGCGGCCTTAATGTCGAGTCCGAGCTGACAGAAGTACTCGGCCGGAGTCGTGACAAAAACGGCCGGGCCGACCTGCACGGCCTGGACCTCGACCTCGGCCGCCGGCTCCTTCTGGAGCAAGGCGTCGAGCATGACGGTTTCCTTGGCGAAGGTCCACTCGGTCGGATCGACCTCCGAACGCTCTCGGGCGAGGATGTCCTGGCTTTCTCGGACGCGATCGGGCGCAGGCACACGTCGATCAATGTCCCAGACCTTCAGGTTCGCATCAACCGGTAGCAGGTCGCCCGGCTCCATGCTGAGCAAGACCTTGACCGCCTCGGCTCCGACGCGACCGCCGACCTGTTGAGCCCAGCGCTCGCCGTTGGGATACACATAAGGGCTTTGATTGTTGACCTGGGTGATGTCGGCCGAGGCCCCAGCCAGGAAGACGACGACGGCGTCTTCGCCGTAATACCCCTGAATCACCTTTTCAAGATAAAAGATGTAGTTCGCGGAGATTCCTCCCGGGCTCGTCGTGGCGTGGCAGGCGAAGTTGACGATGCAGCCGAGCAATCGGTTGGGGTTTTCCGCGTCCCAGGCCCCAACGACGCCGACCTCCGGATCGACCGGACCGGCGGGTTCGACGATGTCGGGGTTGCCCAGACCCGGATGGGTGACCGTGCGCCCGTCGTTCATCAGGAAGCGTCGGTTGAAGGCGACCTGGTCTTCAATCCCTGACCCGACGCCCCCCTTGGCCACGATGCGCTGGTCGTTCGCCTCGCAAATGGCGTCGATGAGGGCTTGCTCGGTTTCTTCGAGGTAAACAGGATTGACACAGGTGGAGTGTTCATACGCAAGCTCCTGCACATTTTGCGGAGCATGGTCATATTCGTCGGGCATGATCCAGACGATCGGGCCGGACGAGTGCGAATGAGAGGCGCCGATGAGAATGGAATCGCCGGGAATCCCGGTGCGCTCCTCGACCGCCTGCCGGACCTTCATCACCGTTTCTCGGCGGATGCCCAGCGCATCGACCCCGACAACGGCCACGCGGGATTGGCCATCGTCAAAGACCGCCGCGCGGACTTTACAGGGGTCGTGCAGCGACCGGTGGTACGATTTGCCGTAGCCTCCCGGTGCTTCCATGCCGATCTCCGGCGTGATGTCGCGGACCGCAAACCCGGCCTTGAAGACCGGCGCGGGGGCTTCCGGTGTGTCATCGGCGCGAATCGGAGCGTTCGCCGAAAGCAGGCCGAGAAGAAGCCCCAGGGGGACGAGTGATCGGAGCATGTCGAGTCCTCTTGAAACACGGGCGGATCGGTGGGTGGCCGGCGAGCGTGGCAGAGCCAGTCCACTCGCCATCGACGTTCCAGGGGCCGCGCACGGTGCATGCTGGTGAACGGCTCGGCCTGCCGCTATGGTAAGGAAGCCGCGGTTCTTCAACAATGGATTGACCAATCTTGGAGCCTTGTGATGATGCGCCTTGCGAGTGTTTGTGGCGGAATGGGCTGCCTGGTGGCGGCGATGCTGGTTTATCCGTACTCGGTCATCGCGGAGGAGGACGCAGGCCCCGACTCGTGGAACGTGGGAGTTGCTCGGGTTGTGATCACGCCAAAGGAGGACGTCTGGCTTGCCGGTTACGGCACGAAGCGGGTTCCCGACGGGAAACTGCACGACCTGTGGGCCAAGGCGATCTGTCTGGAAGATGTCGACGGCAATCGGGCCGTGCTGATCACGTCCGATTTTCAAGGGGTGCCGAAGGGGATGAGCGATCGGGTGTTCGATCGCCTGAACGAGCGGTTCGGAATCGAGCGTCATCAGGTCATGCTGACCTTCTCGCATAATCATTGTGGGCCTCGACTGGGGGAAGACCTGGTGGATTACTACCCGGTTGAGGAGGAACAGGTTGCGCGGGTCGAGCGTTATACCGAGGAGATGGTTGGAACCCTGGTCAACCTGGTGGGTGACTCGATTCAATCGCTGGCCCCGGCGATGCTGAAGACAGGGCAGGGAACGGCGACCTTTGCGGTGAACCGCCGGAACAATGCGGAAGCCGAGGTGCCCGCCATGATCGAGCGCGGCGAACCACTGGCCGGGCCGGTCGATCATTCGGTGCCGGTCTTGACCGTCGAACGACCCGATGGCGCTCTTGCTGCCGTGCTGTTCGGGTATGCCTGTCACCCGACAACCTTGAGCTTCACAACCTGGTGCGGTGATTATCCCGGGTTTGCGCAGCTTGAGCTGGAACGGTTGTATCCCGGGACCGCGGCGATGTTCGTCAATACGTGCGGGGGGGATCAGAACCCCCTGCCCCGTCGATCGGTCGAGCTTTGCGAGCGCTACGGCAACGAACTGGCCAACGCGGTCGAGGAGACCCTTCAACACCCGCTCGAACCCATTGCGCCGATTCTTCGGACAGCGTTCGAGATGGTCGATCTGCCGTATCTCGAAGTAGTGACCCGCGACCAATTGAGCGAACGATTGACTGATTCGAACGCGATCCGCTCCCGGTGGGCGGCTCGGCTACTGGCAAAGCTGGACGCGGGGGAGCAGTTCGAATCGGCATACCCCTATCCCGTTCATGCCTGGCGAATGGGTGAGGACACGCTGATGATTGGAATGGGAGCCGAGACGGTGGTGGATTACGCCCTTCGGTTCAAGCGGGAATACGGCTCGAAGACGTGGGTGTGCGGATACGTCGATGATATGATCGCCTATATTCCCTCACGGCGGGTCTGGGAAGAAGGCGGATATGAGGGGGGATCGTTTTTGTATGAGTATGGGCGGCCCGCGTTTCGATGGGCGGGCGATGTCGAGGACCGGATCGCGGCGACGGTGGAGCGGCTGGTGAGCGAGGTGAGGGAGTGAAGAAGAACTCGGGCCGCGGTTCCGTGGGAACTCGCGGCCCAAGAGAGGGTCAAGGGGTGGGGGAGTCGGCGGCCGGATCGCCCCAAAGGACGCGGCCGATGAACAGGGCGCCGGTGGCCCCTCGGCGTCGAGCGTCCTCGTTCCAGACACCCTCGGAGACGGTGACCCAGGACTCGCGGTCGCTGATGGCGTTCGCGCCGAAATTGCCGAGTTCGCCGCCGCGCTCAGGGATGATCACGCGCTCGGTCCTGCGAATGACCTGGAGCAAATCGGGATCGACCTGGGCGAGGAACAGCGGGGCGCGGTGCCGCATGATGTGGTCGTTGTCGGCGCCGCGACGGGTGTAAACGAGGAACAGACCTCCTTGATGCGTCAGCCAGTGCTGTTGCGTGTTGTAGCTGCCGAGGTCGGTGCCGTCGTCGAAGGTCCAGGCCTTGGCTGGGCGGTAGTTCAGACCATCGGAGCTGACACTGGCGTATCCTTTGAGGTCGTTGCGAATCGTGAGATAGTAACGGTCGGCACAGCGGATCAAGGAGGGCTCGTACAGCCCGCGAGCCTGATCGAGTGCGAGAATGTTCCCGTGTTCTCGGTAGGAGAGGCTTTCGCCGTCGAAGGCACAGCGAACCACGATGACGCTGAAAGGCTCTCCGGCCGATCGACCGATGTAAAAGGGCAAGAGAACGGTTCCGTCGTCCTCGATCACGAACTGAGCACAGGCGCTGCGGGCGAAGTTGAAGAAGGGGTCGTCGGGCATTTCCAGGCGTTGCCAGTGGGTCCACTCGCCTGTTTCGGGGTCGAAAACGGCAAAAGCGGTCTGATGGGCCCGGGGCTGATCTTCGAGTTGTTCGCCGGTCGCGCTGTAGCGGACCTGAGCCCCCACGGCGATCACCTTGCCCGATGGCGGGTGCAACATGGGCGTGACATCGGCGACGGCCACATCCACCCCTTCCGGCTCGCGGATCCAGTCGAGTTCCTTGACCGGTTCGGGGCCGGCCCAGGTCTGGCCGAGGTCGGTGCTGGTGAGCATGCTGAGGCCGGAGTAATGGTCGGAGGTGTGCAAGTGTTGTTGCAAGGTGATGAGAACATTCGGACGCTGATGATCGTCTGAGGGGGGAAGGATGGTGGCCCTCGGGTGATACCAGAGAAACTGGCCGTCGTCGTGCTCCAGGACCGTCTGGAGCTGCGTTTCGAAGGGGATGATTGGGGGAGACTCAAGCAACCGTTCAAGCGCGGGCATCATGAGATTGGCCAGTTCCTGATGGCCGCGAGGGTTGGGGTGAAGGCCGTCGGTCGTCCAGTCTCGGAGGTTCTGGCCGTTTGCCCTGGCCTCGGTCCAGTGGGCGTAGTGATCGACGAGTGCCACGCCGGTGGCGTCGGCAACCTGTCGGCATGCCTGGATGTAGGGTTCGAGCTGGAGGTTCGGATTGCGGCCGAGGCCGTCGGGCGAGGCGTCGTCGGCCCAGCGCGGTTCGGTCATCAGGATGGGCTCGATGCCTTGGAGCAAGAGACGCTCGACGATCGTTCGGAGATTGCGGGTGAAGTCATCAAGTGAGAGACGGCTGGCGGTCGCTCCCTTGTCAACATAACTGTCGTTGGCGCCGTACATCACGGTGACGATTCGAGGCTGCAATGCGATCAGGTCGTCGAGCCGAGCGAGGGCCTGGTCGGTTCGTTCGCCACCGATGCCGAGGTTGATCCCCTCGGCCGAAACGCCGTCGGCGTTGAGGGCCGATTCGACGAGGGCGATGAAGGTCTCGTCGGGCGCGACTCCCTCTCGGACCCCTTTGGTGATGGAATCACCGAGGGCGACGATCCGGCTCGCCTTGGGGGGAGTTGACGCCGGAGGCTCGGCAGTGGAAACCGTCCCCAGGAGAACGATGAACGGAACAGCGGTGATCCATCGGAATTGCGTCATGAGTTCAGGTTCCTTGGCCTCTTGGGGCCAGTCAAGGTGAGCGAACGAAAACGGCCGGGGCGATTTTCCCGGTGAAGTCCGGCGGAATCGCCCCGGCACGGGGTGCCTTCACACGTTCTTTGGGACGAGGTGCCAGCGAGCCTTACTTGAGAATCTCGATGCCGGAGAGGACCGGGGGCAGGCTGCCATCGGTCCCTTTGAGGTCGAGACGAAGGACGTCGGTAACGGTGATGTTCGGGTACTCACGAACGAGGGGGCGGAGTCGGCCTCCGGCGGTTGCAACGACATCGAGGCCGGATTCCCTGGTCTCGCCCTGCAGGGCCACGTCGAACACGCGACGGCCGGGGGCAACATCGTCGGGTTCGAGGAAGTGGAGGCGAACGGTATACGACGATTCGGGCAGGTCATCACCCGTCCGTAGGGTCAGTTCGAGGGAAACATTGCCCTGGAAGCCCGAGGCCGCGACCCACGGCAGGGTTTGACCGGCGAGCGCACTGGTTCCATCGGTCGATGCCAGGAGGGCGGAGTGATTGCGGAAGGTGTCGGTCATCTCACCAGCCACGAGTTTGACCGGGATGTCGGGCGAGGGGCCGGCGATGCTCGGATAGTCGACCCAGAGGGTGCCACTTTCGGCCAGGCGGTCGCCGGGCGCATTGAAATTGATGCCGATGCGTTGAACGTCCTCGTCCTCCCTGGGAGCGGGGACGGTACTGTAGGTCCAGGTTTCGACATCGGGCATGTGAATCATCGCCAGCGAGGTCTGGTTTTGATACGAGCAACTGCAAGTGCGGGTGTAGTCGGGGGCGTTGAGAATGCCGTCGGCCGGAACGAGGTTCGGGGTGCAACCGGCCTTGAACCCGCCGAAATTGCCGGTGCCGCCGTCGTTCTTCAGGTCGAAAAACCCGGCCGCACCGGATCGGAAGGTCAGCAAATTTTCGCAAGCCAGAACCGTGCCGCAACCGTAGGTTCGGGTGTGGGTCCAGGGAAGTTCCGCGCCAGTGATGGGATGGAAGCGGGTCTGGATTTCACCGGTGAGCAGATCGACCGCGCCATCGTTTCGACCGGAGGAGATGATTTGATTCCCTCGGATGACCAGGGGGCCGGTGTATCGGATCGGATTGTCCCAGAGAATCTTGCCGGTGGTGCCGCGAAAGGCAACGATTCGTTCGGAGGGTTCGTCCGGCAGGTGTTCGCGGCCGCCGGTGCGTCCGCCCTGGATGAGGATGTCGTGGGCCTCGGAGTAGCCGAGCCAGGTGCCGAAAATGCTCTCGGCGCTGCTCCAAAGTTCCTCGCCGGTCGCCAGGTTGTGAGCGGAAAGCACGGGCAGATCGTTGCTTTTGCGGCCTCGGCGAGCGAGCAGATCCAGAGCGCCATCGGAGAGACGATCAATGAGGAACACCATCTCACCCACCGGGACGATGGCGTTGTGGCGGAAGCCGTAGGTCGCGGTGCGGGACCAGAGGACCTTGCCCGAGTGCCGGTTCATCACCACCACGCGCTGGCTGCTGGTGGCGTTCCAGTTTTTCTCGCCCAGGCGGGCGTTTTGATCGAAGATTTGAGGAGATGCTCCGGCGACAAGGTAATCTCCCGTCACACCGATGTAGCCCCAGCCGTCGGGCGTGTCGTCGTCGGAGCTTGAGGGCAATCGGAACGTGGCGACGGTCTCGCCATTGGTCGGATCGAGTCGGTGGCACTCGTTTTTGTAGACCACATAGATGGCGTCGGGCAAGGAGACGTAGTTACTGCCGATGAAGTTCGCACCGGGTTGGTTGTTGATATAAACGGTTCCCGAGAACGTATGGTTGTTGGCCTTATAGGGGAACCCGATGTCGGGGAACTCGTGACGCCAAAGAGTGCGGCCGGTGTAGACGCATCGGGCGCTGATCGAGTTGACTCCCTCGATGATGAGGCGACCACCGGCGACCTGAGGGATCGGTCCCTGGCCGTGGCGCGGGAGGGCGTCGAAGTTTGTCGGGCCGCCGAACCAGAGCATCCCGAGCGGAGCCTTGACGAGTTTGTCTCCGGAATCGACCGTGTTGGCCGAACTTCCGTACTGGTGGGTCCACTGCCCGGCCCCCGGCAAGGGGCCCACGCGAGTGAGCGTGACGAATGCGCCGAACGATTCGACCGACGCATTGGCCAGTTCGGCGGTCGAGACGTGCTCGGCGAGCCGGGAATGCGTTTCGGGAGCGAGGGGAAGCGCGGCCACGCCGCCGTAGGGGCGGAGCGTGTGAAAGAGACGCTGGAGGAAGGCGATGGACTGATCCGGATTCGCCTCGGGGCTCCAGATGGACCCGTCGAGCCGCTCTGAGACGACCAGCTCGGCCAGGTAAGGCGGAAACGGGAATTCGTGAGGCGGGGCATTGAGGACGTGAGCGCGATGACCGTAAACGCGAGCGTCGTCGAGGCGTCGGCGCAACGAGGAAACGCGGGCCGGGTCGGCATCGACGGCGATGATCCGAAGGTTCGATTGAGCAATCAGGGCTTCAACAAGCATGCCGTCGTCGATTCCCCAGACCAGGGCGATGCCGTCGCGCTTGCCGGTCTGGTCGAGGAGGGTGCCAGCTCGTCGAGCGGCGGGCGAATCCTGCTCGGGTGCCGGGGTTGAGGCGAGCCGGTGCTGCTGGGGCTTCGCGTCCTGCGTGTCGGCCGACAAACTGTGCAACCAGCCTTCCTCGGTGACGACGAACAGACGATTGTCGGCGGCGAGGACATGGTCAACGGTGCCGGAGATGGTGTGTTCGCTGACCAGGGAAAGGGGGTTGGCGGTGTCGGTCCAATCGAGGAGGGCGATGGTGCCGTCCTGGGTGAGGACGACGATCCGAGATTCGGCCTGCAGGAGCAAGCGATCGACCGCAACCGGGAGTTTTGCCCGACCGAGTTCGGCGAGGGAGTGCTTTTGCTGCGTGACCGGTTTGCCGCGGCGATCGGTGGTTTGGACCTCGACCGTGGTCATGTCGGTGGAGAAACGAATCAGCTCGCCTTGAGTGACGATGGTGATCTCGTTGTCTCCCAAAAGCGGGAGTCCGGTGCCGATCGAGAGCCGGGGCATGCCGTCTTCGGTATGAAAGAGCAAACCGGCGTTGAAGTAATAGTCGCCCAAGGCGGCCAGGTCGAACCCGCCAGTCCCTTTGCCAACCGCGGCATGCGACTGCTCGAACGCCAGGAATTCCCCTGTTTTTCGGTTGAACAAGGCGGGGACGGTCAGACCACCACCGACGACCAGATGATCGCCCGAGATGGCCATGTAACCCTGTGGAGCGATGCCGCCAAAGGCGTCGGCTCCGCCGTGCTGGTGCAGGTTGTAGATGGCGCCGGTGCCGCTGTTGGTCCAGACGATCTCGCCCGAGGCGGCATCGACGGCGTGCAGAAAGATGCCCATGAAGGGCCAGATGCCCGCGCCGAAGTAGATCAGGCCGTCGTCGGACAGGACCGGGGCTCCCCGAGCCGGCCAGGAGGAAATGAGCCGTTCGTTCCCAAGGATCGCCCGCTGGTCAGGACCGCCGCGCACCTTCCAGATGAGGGAGCCGTCGTCGGCCGAGACGCAGTAAAGGTGCCCATCATCGGACACGAACGAGACCCTGCCGTTGTGGCCGACCGGGGCGAAGCGGACGGGGCCATCGGCATAGAACCGCCACAGCTCCTGGCCGGTTCGGGTGTCGTAGGCCGTGACCGAATCGGACGCCATCGAGGGAACAATGATGCGCTGACCGAGAACGATGGGTTGATAGGTGCGGTCGAATTCGAGTTTGCCGTGATAGTCTTGCTCGGGGGGCCAGGCGGGAGCCGGTGGCCCCAGTTCGCGTGACCAGCTCAAGGTCAGGTCGTCGGGCAATCCGGCGGTGGTTGTGGCGCTTCGTCCGGCATCGTGCCGCCACATCGGCCAGTCGTTGGCCAGGCAAACACTTGGAACTCCGACGATGAACAGAAGGCTGGCAACGAGCCATCTTCCATGATGATGAATCAACCTCGGCATGATTCCTCCTGCGAGCGAGACGACGGCACGGCATGTTTTCCAGGACTTACAGGCGACGAGTGAATGATACCAGCGACGAGGGGTGCTCGTCGATTTGCACGGCCGGAACCTTGAAGAAGCTTGTCCGGAGAATGTCGCTCAGGCTGTCGGGGCATTACAATCACTCACGAGGTTTCGGATTCCCGTCCAAAGGGAGATCGACAATCAATCGACATGGGACGATCGAAGGAACGAGCCGATGGCGATGGCCTGAACCCGCCTCGCAAGCGACGCAACGTCTGTCGTGCGGCCTGATTGTGCTTGGCGAACGAGATCGCTTACCGTATCATGACCGTCGATCCCGAGGGTGATGAAAAAGTGTCGTCAGGCTCATTTTCACACGATCTTCCTTTGCCGTGATTGAGGGTTCCGCTGACACTCGTTGCCGACTTTGAAGGTTTCCGAATTCACACAAGTGGAAGAATCAATTCGGTCATGATGATTGGCGTTTCACTGAACCTGATTCAAGGTTGCTTCACGGATTCTCCACGGATCGAGGACGTTCAACCCGCGCGAGTACCTTCCGTTTGTCAGGTAATTTCCAGGGGATGAGGACGTCTGGCAGCGAACCGACCGTGATCGTTCGCTTGCCCAAGGGTCGTACTGACCGGCCCTCCGCCCCCCCGCCGAGGCTCTCCATGAGACGTTCACAACGGTTTCTTGCGGCGATGGTGGCGGTTGCCCTGTCCGTCGGCGTCGGGTCGCTCGGCTCGGCCTGCTCGGTCCCCGTTTTTCGCTATGCCCTTGAGCTGTGGCCACCCGATCACTTCCCGCTGGCCGTGGTGCATCGGGGGGAGCTGAGCGACTCGGACCAGGCGCTCGTGGATCGGCTCCGGCAATCGAACCTTGCCAACGAGGCCAACCTGCGGGTGATGACGGTGGATGTCGAGGGATCGCTTGATCCGCTTGAAACCGCCGTCTGGGAGTCCCTCGGTCAACCGCCCCTCGATCGCCCTTTGCTCGTCTTGCAAACTCCCGCCCGGCTCGGGCCGACGGCGACCGTCTTGACCCTGGAGCTGTCGGAGGAGCACGTCGATCACCTGCTCGACTCTCCCGCGCGGAAGGAGATTTCCCGGCGGTTGCTCGAAGATCACTCCGTCGTCTGGGTCCTGCTCGAAAGCGGCCAGGCCGAACAGGACGAGAAGGCGTTTCTGACCCTCTCGGCCGAGATTGCCCGGTTGGAAGAGACCCTGGAACTGCCCGAACTCGCGGCGGAAGACTTGCTCTCGGCCGAGTCGGAACCCCTTAAGCTGAGGTTTTCGTCAATCCGGGTCCGTCGTGACGATCCGGCCGAACGTGCTCTTGTCGCCATGCTTTTGAACGTTGAGCCCGACCTCAACGACCCCGAGTTCGCCAACGAGCCGATGATCTTCCCCATCTTCGGCCGAGGCCGGGCCCTGTACGCCCTCGTCGGTCAGGGGATCGTGCCGACCACGATCGAGGAGGCCGCGCGCTATTTGACCGGCGAGTGTCAGTGCACGGTCAAGGCCGAGAACCCCGGCGCTGACCTGGTGATGGCCGTCGACTGGGACCGCTGGATCGTGCCGACGATTCAAGAGGACGGCCACATGCCCGCCCTGGGCGGCCTCGCGAGCTTTGCCGACGTGGCGGACGCTCCTCCCCTGCCCTTCGCCGCCACCCCGGAGCTATCGGCCGACCCGGTCGAACCCGAGATCCTCACCACCGTCGCCGCTCCTGCTCCGGATGCCCTCGAACCTGATTCGGATTCGGAGTCGTCGGATGCGATTCATGACCATGCTTACGAAGCGACCGACGATCACCGGGCGGTCGCTCCTGTGACGTCACGCTCCGCCACAAGGGCCGGGCCGGGGCTCAGTGCCATGCTCATCGTCGGGGCCATCGGGGTCGTGGTGGTGCTTGTCGGCGTGGTCTTGATGCGGGGAAACGGTTAAACGTGTCATGGTCTCTCGAATGGTTTGGTCGATTGTGAGGATTGAACGGTCATGACCCTTCATCATCTGGTGCTTCGTGAGATCGGCCATCGGAAGCTCAATTTCGTGCTGTCGATGGTTTCGGTGGCGGTCGCCGTGGCGTGCGTGGTTGGTTCCGAAACCCTGCTGAGACTCGATCGCGTGGTCACAGCCGACATCCTCGGCCGCAAGCAGGCCGAGATCGAGCAGCGGGTGGCCGATCGCCGGGCCGAGGTCGAACAGGCCGGCGCGGCCTTGCAGGACGAGATCCGCAAGTCGATGCTCGGGCTCGGCTTCAACGTCCTGATTCTTCCCGAAGGTCAGGACCTGACCGAACTCCACCTCGACGGCACCCTGTCCGAGACGATGCCCGAGAACTACGTCGATCGCCTGGCCAATTCCGATATCGTGACCGTCAACCATCTCTTGCCGAGCGTCACGCAGCGGATTCACTGGGACGAACACGACCTCGACGTGATTCTCACCGGCACACGAGGCGAGGTGCCGATCATGCATCGAGGGCTCAAGAAACCACTCCTTGATGCCGTCGAGCCCGGCAAGATGGTGGTCGGTTCCGAGATTCACCAGCGTCTCGGCCTTTCGGAAGGGGACCGCGTCACCTTGATGGGCAAGGAGTTCACCATCTCGACCTTGCACCCTCCGCGCGGATCGAGTGACGACGTGACAATCTGGATCGATCTGGGCCAGGCCCAGGAGCTGCTTGGGCTGGAGAATCTGATTCACGCAATCCTGGCGCTCGAATGTGATTGCGCAGGGGATCGTCTGGCCATGATTCGGGCGGAGATCAGCGCGATCTTGCCCGGCACGAAGGTGATCGAACGGTACTCACAGGCCCTGGCTCGGGCCGAGGCTCGCACCCAGGCCAAGGAGACCGCCGAGCAGGCGCTCGAACAGGAATTACGCGCCGGAGACGACGCCTTGCAACACGAGGCCGCTGGCCGGGCCGAGATCGAGCGCAGGAGGGAACAATTTGCGGGCGTACTCGTCCCTTTTGCTGTGCTGGCCGCGGCGGTCTGGGTCGGGTTGCTTGCGTTCGGCAATGCCCGCCAGCGTAGCGGCGAGATCGGCATTCTCCGGGCCATCGGCCTGCGGTCGCGTCAAATTCTCACGGCATTTCTGACCAAGGCGGTGTTGGTTGGGCTGGGAGGGGCGATCCTCGGGGCCTTGCTCGGTCTGGTGATCGGGCTTTGGGTCGGGCAAGGGACCTCGACGACGGTCGGCCTTCGAGAGCTGAACGGAACGGGCTCGTTTGCCGTGGTGCTGGTGTTCTCGTTGCTGTTCGCCCCCTTGCTGTCGGTCGTCGCCAGCTGGCTCCCGGCGATTCTCGTCAGCCGTCGAGACCCGGCCACCGTGCTTCACGCTGATTGAGTGGTGCTCATGTTGCTTTCCATGACCGATGTCAGCAAGTCGTTTCGAGGGCCGCAGGGGACCGTCCGGGCCGTCCAGGAGGTCTCGCTCGCGATCGAGCCCGGCCAGTTCCTCGCCGTTCGCGGCCCAAGCGGCTGCGGCAAATCGACCTTGTTGTTGATGGCCGGCGGCTTGCTGCGCCCGGATCGTGGCTCGGTTCTGGTGAACGGAGAGGATCCGTACGCCCTTTCGCCTGACGCGAGGGCCGTGTTCCGGGCGCGTCATCTCGGGTTCGTCTTCCAGCAGTTTCACCTGGTGCCGTATCTGAGCGTCCTCGACAATGTGCTCGCCCCGACGCTTGCCAACGCCACCGAGGGGGCTCGTGGTCGGGCCGAGGAGTTGATCGAGCGCTTCGGCCTTGCTTCTCGTCGCGATCACCTGCCCGTCGAGCTGAGTAGCGGAGAACGCCAGCGCACCGCTCTGGCTCGTGCGTTGCTGAATCGCCCAAGCCTGATTCTGGCCGACGAGCCGACCGGCAACCTCGACCGAGAGAACGCCGACATCGTGCTCAGTGTGCTGGTCGATTTCGCCAAGCAAGGCGGCGGGGTCTTGCTGGTCACTCACGACCCGCTGGCGGCGGAACACGCGGATCTCGAGATCCGAATGCAAGATGGCTCCCGAGTCTCCGAGTCGGCGATCGCCTGATGGATCGGCAGGCGTCCGCGTTTTCATCTTGATATTCCTTCTCCTGGTGAGTGAGGTCATGGGTCCTGTGAGATGCCGTTCTGATGCTGGTCATCGCGGTCGATGGGGTCGAATCAGCAGTCTCTGGGGGTTGGTACTGGGAGCCGTGGCCCTGATTGCCGCCCTGATCGGCCTTCTCTGGATGGGTGGGCCGGGCGAGGAACCCGCCGCCGATCGCATCACCATGTTCTGCGCCGCCGGACTCCGAGAGCCCGTCGAACGCGTTGCCCGAGCCTATACCGACGAAACCGGGGTCGAGGTGGACTTGCAGTACGGCGGCTCGAATACCTTGCTCAATCAGATCGAGATCAACAAATTCGACTCCGCCGACCTCTATCTCGCGGGTGATGATTTCTACACGCAAGAGGCGGTCGATCGTGGTCTGGCGGCCGAGGTGCTGCCGATCGCCGAGATGCGTCTCGTGGTCGTCGTGCGTGAAGGAAACCCCAAGGGGGTCGAGTCGTTCGACGACCTCCTCCGGGACGATCTGACCGTTTCGATGCCCAGCCCCGATCAGGCCGCGGTTGGTCGAGCAGTACGTCAGGTCCTCGAAGGACAGGCCGACGGCGAAGGGACGCGGTGGGATCGTCTGGAGGAGCAGGTCACACGCTCTGGCGTCTTCAAGCCGACAGTAAACGACGTGGCCAACGACGTGAAAGTGGGCGCGGCCGATGTGGGGATCGTCTGGGACTTCACCGCAAAGGCCTCCGGCTATCGCGACGATTTGGACCCGATTTCCCTGCCCGAGCTGGATGGGCCGCCCAACCTCGTCAGTGTGGCCGTTTTGCACGCCTCTCGACAGCCAACCGCTGCCCTGAAGTTCGCTCGGTATCTGACGGCCCGCGATCGCGGCTTGCCGGTGTTCAAGGAGGCCGGTTTGCAACCCGTTGAGGGAGACGTCTGGGCCGATCGGCCGCAAATTACCTTTTTCTGCGGCGCCGTGAATCGCAAGGCCGTTGAGACGATCGTTCAGGAGTTTGCCGCCCGGGAAGGGGTCGAGGTGAACACGATCTACGACGGTTGTGGCATTCTCACCGGCCGCATGAAGACGATCGACGATCAGCGGACTGATCTTGGCTTTCCTGATATTTACATGGCGTGCGATGAGTACTATCTGGAAAACGTCAAGGAATGGTTTCAGGATGCCGCTTCGGTGTCGTCGACTGAGATCGTGATCGTCGTTCCGAAAGGAAACACGAAGGTCTCCACGCTTGACAACCTGCTTGAGCCTGGGGTTCGCGTTGCCGTCGGCCAGCCCGACCAGTGTACCATCGGCGCCTTGACTCGCCGCCTGCTCGCCAGGGAAGGACTCTACGATCGGCTCAAGGAGAAGCAAGGGCAGCCGGGCGAGGTCGTCGTCGAGAAGTCGTCGTCCGCCTTGCTTGTTCCCGATGTGGTGACCGGCCACGTCGATGCCGCCATTGCCTATCATTGCGACACCCTGGCAAGCCAGGATGCCATCGACGTGGTTCGGATCGATTCCACGTTGAACCAGGCGATTCAACCCCTGAGCATTGCTCGGAACAGCGATCACAAGGCCCTCTCCCGGCGCCTCTACAATCGGGTGACGTCCAGCCCCGAAGCCTTCACGGCGGCCGGGTTCGAGTTCCTGCTGAATCGCCCCTCACCGATCGCCACCACCCCTGAAGCCGAGGACGCTGCTCGTGTCGATTGAGCCGACGGCCGCTCGGGTTCATGGGGAGGGTTCACCCCTGGGGCGGCAACCGGGAGCGATGAGCCTGATCGTGGCGAACCTGGGTTTTTTTCTCGCCCTGAGCTTCATCGGGTCCACGTATGTGATCCTGATTGTTGCCATGCTGCTGGCTGACGGCACCTACATGGCGCAGCAAACATCGCGGGCGATGACGGATTCTTCAAGTCTTTGGGACGGCTTCTGGCGTGAGGGACCGATCGGTAGGGCCCTGGCCGATCCGAAGATTCGTTATTCGATCTGGCTGAGCCTGATCTCCTGCACCCTGTCCGCAGTGCTGTCGGTCCTCGTGGCGGTGCCGCTGGGTTACTTGATCGCGCGGCATCGGTTTCCGGGACGTCGGGTGTTGGATGCAATTCTGGATATCCCGATTATTCTGCCCCCGTTGGTGATTGGACTGAGCCTGTTGATCCTTTTTCAGTTTCCGCCATTTTCCCTCGTGGCACGATCGGTGGTGTATCAGATTCCCGCAGTCATCCTGGCCCAATTTTCCGTGGCCGCGGCCTTTGCCGTGCGGACGATGAAGGCAACGTTTGATCAAATTGACCCGCGTTGTGAGGCTGTTGCGATTGCCCTGGGATGCAGCCGGGCCCAGGCATTCAGCCGGGTGGTCCTGCCCGAAGCCGGACGCGGAATGATGACGGCGTTTACGCTGGCGTGGGCGCGATCGCTTGGTGAGTTCGGCCCCTTGCTGATTTTCGCCGGGGCGACCCGGATGAAAACCGAGGTCCTCTCCACGACCGTCTTCCTGGAGATGAACGTCGGTGACCTGGAAATGGCGGTGGCCGTCTCGTTGATCATGGTCGCGGTGGCCATTGCCGTCCTCGCCGTGACCCGGCTCTGGGGCGACCACAACGCGGCCGGATTCACGCGATGAGCTTGCGAGGTGGCCTTTTTCTGGTTCGCGGACGTGGTGTTGCATGATTACGATTGATCGCCTCTGCATTCGTGCCGGAGCCTTTCGGTTGCAGGACGTGTCTCTTGAGGTTCCCTCAGGAGATTACGGGGTGTTGATGGGGCGAACCGGATGCGGGAAAACCACGATCCTGGAGGCAATCATCGGTCTGCGGAAGGTTCATGGGGGGCGCATTCTGCTGCATGGGGCCGAGGTGACTTATCAGAATCCGGCCGCGAGGGGGGTCGGCTATGTTCCCCAGGATGGGGCCCTGTTCGCCGGCATGACGGTTCGAGAACACCTGGAATTCGCGCTCCAGATCCGCCGAGTCGGTTCGATCCAGATCCGCCAGCGCGTGGAGTTGCTGGCGGAACTGCTGGGGATCGCCCACCTGCTCGATCGCTTGCCCCGAGGGCTCAGCGGTGGCGAACGTCAGCGCGTCGCGATCGGGAGAGCCCTTTCCTTTCAACCTCGGGTGTTGTGTCTTGACGAACCGCTCAGCGCGCTCGATGCCGAGACGCGATCGCAACAAATCGAACTGCTTCAAACCATCCAGCGCACGACACGGGTCACCACCCTGCATGTGACTCACAACCCAGAGGAAGCCGACCTCCTCGCCGACTGTCGGTTCCGGCTGGAGCAAGGGCGTATTCTGACCGAGCGAACGCCCCGATCAGCCCAGGAATCCCCTCGGTCGCTCCCTCCGTCCCAGAAACTTGCACCGGATTCACCGGTCTCGTTTGATTGAAAAAATGAAGATAAGCCTTTGTTCCGAACCGATTCGATCCGGGTAACGAAAACCCCCCGCTCGAATTCCCCCTTGATTCACGGCCGCGTCGGCGCTATAGTGTGTGAGTTCAATAATACACCAGAACGGAGGGCCTGAGCGATGCTCTTACTCGGCCTGATCCCGGGGGATGATCGGGCAATTTACGCTCAGATTGCCGATCGGGTGCGGTTCGCGGTGGCGTCTGGGGCTTTGCGGCCGGGTGAGCTGGTCCCTTCCGTCCGCGAACTGGCGAAGCAGTTGGTGGTCAATCCGAACACGGTGGCGCGGGCCTATCGGGAGCTTCAGGCCGAAGGGCTGCTCGATGCGGTTCGAGGCACCGGCCTGAGCGTGACCGCCGAGGCTCCCGAGCGTTGCCAGGCGTCCCGCCGGGCCTACGTCCGCGATCGCCTCCGAGCGGCGATCGACGAGGCGAGGCGGAGCGGGCTGGAACCATCGGAAATTGAACGGATCTTGCACGACCAGTGGCGTGAGTCCGGCATCGCGGCCAAACACGAGGGGGCACAGTCATGACGCAACAGGATGCGGCCATCCGAATCGATCGCCTCGTGAAGCAATTCCGAGGAGTGACGGCGGTTTATGACCTCTCGCTCGACGTGCCCGAGGGGGCGGTCTTCGGCCTGCTGGGCGAGAACGGCGCGGGCAAGACGACGACCATTCAGGTTCTGCTCGGCCTGCTCGCCCCCGACGCCGGCCAGACCCGCGTGCTGGGGCTCGACCCGAGCCGAGAGGGCCTGGCCGTGCGGCGCCGCGTTGGCTACGTGCCCGAGGTCCCGGCCCTTTACGACTGGATGACCCCGGCCGAGATCGGCTGGTTTGCCGCCGGGTTCCACACCGAAGGCCCCGGTGGGTCGGTCGGGTATGAGTCGCGGTTCAACGACCTGATCCGGGGATTCGCCCTGCCCCCAACTCGCAAGATCAAGACCTTGTCCAAGGGAATGCGGGCCAAGGTCAGCCTCTCGCTCGCCCTGGCGGGCGATCCGGGGTTGTTGATCCTTGACGAACCGACCTCGGGCCTGGATGTGATGGTCCGCCGCGAGTTTTTGGAGCAGATGGTGGACCTGGCCGGGTCGGGCCGCACGGTCTTGCTCTCCAGCCATCAGCTTGCCGAGGTGGAGCGGGTGGCGAGCCACGTGGCCCTGATCCACGGCGGGAAGCTGCTGCTGGCCGAGCCGCTCGATCAGCTTCGGTCGCGGACCTTCTTGCTGGCGCTGACCTTTGGCGATCGTTCCCATCCGGACGCCCCTCCCGATCATCTGCCCATCGAACTGATCGACGCGGCCGACGCTCCTCGCCAGGCTCACTGGCTGGTCCGGGCTCGTGATCGGGCCGCCTGCGAAGCGCTGCGGGCCTTGCCGGGGGTCGAGTCGGTTGAAATCGAAGTTCCCACGCTCGAAGACATTTATCTTGGTTACATGCGATCGCGTCGGCCGACGCCTACCGGTTCTCCGTCCGAGGTTCATGTGGCCTGATCGGGTTCCTGTTTGTTCAAACGTTGACCTGATTGAGGGAGGCCCGCTCATGCTTGCTCGGCTCTGGTGGAAAGACGCCCGGCAGTTCGGCCCGGCCTGGGTGGCGATCGCGGTGATGGCGCTGGTCGGCTTTCTGCTGGCCGGTCGCTACTTGCCCAATGAGGACGGGATCGATACGAGCATCTGGGGTTTCGCGATCCTGTTCTCCGGCCTGTATGCCCTGGCCATTGCGACGGCCGCGATCGCCGGCGAGCGCGAGAACGGGACCTTGCGCCTACTGGATACGCTTCCGGCGCCGAGGGCGCGCCTCTGGGATGCCAAGGCGTCGTTTGCGGTCGTCTCGTCGCTGGCGTTGACGCTTGTCTTGCTGCTGGTCGCGGCCACGCAGGTGAGTGCCGGGGCATTCGATCGACTCGGAGGGATGGGAGCGACGCTCGGAGCCCTGGCCCTGGTGCTTGCTCTGATTCTGGAGGCGATCGGTTGGGGATTGTTCTGGTCGGCCCTCGTGCCGAACGTGCTGGCGGCGGCGGCGGTAGCGGCATGTTGCTTGCTCCTGCTCTTGCCCGCGCTGGCGCCGGTGATTGGCGAATCGACTCCGACGATCTTGATGCCAGCCTCGACGCCGATCCGACTGTGGATCGCGATTGCCACTGCCGGACTCTCCCGAGTGATCTTCCTCGCCTCCGGGCCGCCGCATCGCTCCTGGGGTGGTGTTCGAACGGAACCACCGCGCATGGAACACTCCGTCGCGTCGCCGAGCGATCCCATGTCCATTCGTGCTTCCTCCGGGTCGTCCTGGACCCGGACCCTGGCCAGCCTTGCCTGGCAGGCATCGCGGGAGGCGCGATCGGCATGGCAGTACCTGGCGCTGCTGGGCCTGGGGGTCCCGGTGCTGGGGTGGCTCGCGGCCGATGTGATCTACGGCCTGGATCCGTTCGGCCTGGCGCTCTTCCTCTGCCCCGTGGTGGCGTTGCTGGCGGGCGTGGGGGTGTTCCACGCCGAGCAGCGTGGCCGGTCGTTCCTGCTCCTGACCCATCACGGGGTCCGCCCGGCCATCGTCTGGCCGATCAAGTTGGCGGTCTGGGGGGTGGGACTCATGATGATCTGGGTTCTCCTAAGCTTGTTTCTCCTCGCCGTCGGACCGAGGCCGACTCTCGAATTGGTCGATGCAACGGTGGTCTACCTGGGCCTGACCCTGGCGAGCTTCTCGGTGGGATTGCTCTGCGGCATGGCGATTCGGCGGGGGATCACGGCGGCCCTGATCGGCGTGGTGCTGCTGGTGGCCTTGATCGTGCCGGTCGGGATCATGATCGACATCCGGTTGCTCGATCCCCGGTGGACGATCGTCTTGCCCCTGGCCTTGCTCGCGGTATCGTGGGCCTGGACGGGCCCCTGGATGCTCGACCGGCCGGGGGCGTCGCGGTGGCTTCGCCTGGGGGGACTGGTGCTTCTGTTCGTGGGGACGTTGCTCCCCCTGTACGTCGGCCTGCGCGCCTGGTCGATGCCCGACCCCGGCCCCTTACCCGCGGATCTTCGTTCTCAACTCACCGTGTCCCAGGCAGACAAGGGGGATGACGCCGGCCCACTCTACCGCAAGGCCGAGATCGCGTTCAGGGCGGTCCAGTTGGATCGCGTGATGGCCGAGGGGATGGGCCGGCCGATGATTCTCAGCAGCGAGGATCTCGATCGCCTACCCGATGCACAGACCTGGATCGCTGCTCATGCCGAAGCCATTGAATTTGCCCGACGCGCCAGTAATCGCCCGTTCGTCCGGTTCGGTTGGCTGGACGGGCGCACTGCCTTCGGGGGGAGCGACTCGGAATTCGATCCGGTGATACCGGCCCAACTCCTCCAAGTGGTGGCTGATCGACGCCGGCAGATCGGCGACATGGACGGCGCGTGGGAGGATTTGCTCACCCTCTTTCGCATGTCTCGCCAGTCGTTCGAACCCCGGACGGCAAGGAATGCGTCCCTCCTCCTACACATCGAGGAACAAACTCTGCGCCGGGCGATGAACTGGGCGATGAGCGAGCGACAGACGCCCGAGCTGCTTCGCAACGCGCTCCAATCGTTTCAAGCGCTCGATCCTCCGCCCGATCCCCTGCTCGTGATCGCGACCGAGCAGGTGGTCGCCGAGCAGACGCTCGACCTCCCGCGCGAGACCTTGCGGGATGGCCTGGCACGGAGCAACACGCCTTCACGATCTCAGGGGAGCGTCACCCCTGAAATCGCCGCCTGGACGGGGGCCATCAGCACCCCCTGGGAGATCGAGCGGGCGCGGCGGGTGCTGCGGACGGTGCTTGGCGACTGGCGCATCGGGTTGGATCGGGGGCCGTTCCGCTCGGTGATTTACGAGCCATACCGTGTGCAACGCGAGGCGCAACTGCTGGAGGCGTCTCCCCTGGCCGAGCAACTCCTCCCCCCGATGCTCGCCCCGATGATCCGGGCGAATGACCAGAACGAGGTCGATCGGCGCGCCCTGGTCCAGATCTTCGCCCTGCGGGCCTGGCAGCTTGAGCACGACGGCCAGTGGCCCGACCGGCTCCAGGACCTCGTGCCGTCGGAACTCGACCGCCTGCCCGACGACCCGTACAAGCCCGGCCAGTCGTTCGGCTACGTCGGGTCATCGACCGATGCGTTGCACGTCATCGGCTCGCTGAACTGGTTGCTGGGGGCCCCGCGCGGACCCTCGCCGAGCGGGATGCCGGTCATCGTGCTCTACAGCATCGGGCCCGATGCGGTGGATCAGCGCGGGGCCTTCGTCCTGCCGCGCAATCAAATCGGGCAGGGGGACATCATCTACCCCCTGCCCGATGATCAACCACGCCCCGCGAAACCGGGCGATCCGGTCCTGGAGTCGCCCGCGCCGGATTGATCGATCAATGCCGGAACAAAAATTCCGGGTGGTTGAGCAACGACCAGAGCAGGTCCTCGGCCACCCGGCGGCGGTCGGCGTCGTCGGTGACGGCGTCGAGCCGATCGAGGGCCAGGGCCGTCTCGCTCTCGGTCGGGAAGCGGCAGAGGGTGGCGAGGAAGAGTTCCTCGATCACGCTTGCATCGTCGGCCCCCGAGGCCATCAGGCGGCCGATCCGGTTCTCCTCGGCGCTGACCTTGCGGTGGACCGTACGACCGCCGACGAGTTGCAACGCCTGTTCAAGCGTGGAATCTTCCTCGCGTTCACATTCGCACGCTTCCGACCGCAAGGGCTGGCCGAACGTCCGCAGGAACGGGTGATTGAACTCGCCGTCGGGAACCTCGACCGCCCGCGTCCCGGGGGGAAGGTGGAACAGCTGTTCATCCACGCCGGTGGCCTGGGAGATGGCGTCGAGCAGGACCTCAGCCGGGAGCAGCTCCACGAGCGACCGGGAGAAATAGCGGTCGTCCCCGGCGTTGAAGGTGTTCGGCTCGGCCGAGAGCTGGTAGGCGCGGCTCGTGCAGATGAGGCGGATCGTCCGCTTTACGTCGAAGCCGTGGGCCACGAAGTCGTCGGCCAGGGCATCGAGCAATTCCTCGGAGATGGGAGGGTTCGAGGCGCGGAGGTCATCGACCGGATCGACAATCCCCTTGCCCATCAGGTGATGCCAGATGCGGTTGACGGCCGCCCTGGCGAAGAAGGGGTTGTCGGGTGAGGTGATCCAGTCGGCCAGGGCCTCGCGGCGGTCACCTCCCTCGGGGATGTCGGACGGTTCAGCCCCTAGCGGCTTCGGGGCCATCACCTGGCCGGTACGGGGCTGGCGGACCTCGCGGCCGGGGCGGAGGTAGACGGTTTCTTCCTTGTTATACTGGGCGAAGAACTGCGGGCCGTTCTTGTAGTTCACCTCGCTGAAGAAGGCGGCCATGCCGTAGTAGTCGTCCTGGGTCCAGCGGTCGGCCACGTGGTTGTGGCACTTGGCGCACTGGAGCCGGAGGCCGAGAAAGAGCTGGCTGACCGTCTCGACCCGCTCCTCCGGGTTCCGGATGCGCCGGTAGAAACTGGCGGGCGGGTTCGAGTAGTTCGGCCCCTTTGCGGTCACAATGGAACGGACGAATTCATCAAAGGGCGTGTTCTCGGCGACCTGGTCCCGGATCCAGCGGTAATAGCTGAACGCCCCCTTGTGCCCCGTGTAGCGCTGATTGCACCCGAGCCGGTCGGCCCACTTCATCGTCCAGAAGTCGACATACTCGGTACTGTTGAGCAGGTTGTCGACCACCCGCTCCCGCTTCTCGGGTGATGAATCGCTCACAAAGGCCCGGATCTGCTCCGGGGTCGGCGGGAGGCCGGTCACGCCGAGCGACACGCGCCTCAGGAAGGTCGTATCGTCAGAAAGCTCCGAGGGCGTCAGCCTCAGCAGTTCCCACTTCGCGGCGAGGTGCTCGTCGATGAAGTTGTTTGCAGGAGGATCGGACCAGGCGAACCCGTCGAGCGGCTCTCGGAAGATGAGGCGGACGGTGGCGACCTGAGTTTCGAAGTTGACCAGAATGGTCGTTTCCCCCGTGCCGACCTTGCGGACGAGGCCACCCGGTTCGATCGTGGCGATGGTTTCATCCGACGACTCGTACCGGGCCAGTCGGGTCACATCGCGGCTCGATCCGTCGTCGAAGACCACCCGGGCCGACAGTTGTTGCGACGTGCTCGGCAGATCGAGCACGCGGTCGCCGGGCGAGACTTCCAGGGCGACCGGTTTGGGCAAGCCCTCGGGTTCGGGACGAAGCCCCTCGGCGATCCAGTCGCGGACGATCTGATAGGTCGGGTCATCCGGCGTGAACCGGACGCCTCCTTCATGCGGCACGGCTCCCGACCCTTTCAGCAAGACCAGGCTTTGCTCCGGATCGAACGGGTTGACCCGACGGTTGCCGACCTCTCGGGCGAGGCTCGCGTAATCGAGCACCGGATCGTACCCGCGAAGGCTCAGGCGGAAGCCGTCCTTGCCGGTCGGGGTGCCGTGGCAGGCCCCCGCGTTGCACCCGGCCTTCGTCAGGGCGGGCAAGACCTCATGCTCGAACCGCCGAGGGTCGGCCACCTCCGCCCGATCGACCGTCACAATCGCCGAGGCTTCGACCTCTCCGACCCGGGCCACGACCTCCGACCGGCCATTGCTCCGAGGCCGCAGGAGGCCGGCCCGCTCGACGCTGACCACCGAATCCCCGCTTGTTTCGAGCGCGGCTTCGGCGGTCAGGTCGCGCACTGAACCGTCGGCAAAGTGGCCGGTGACAATCAGTTGTGCCTCGCTCCGGGCTCCGTCCAGGTGAAGGGAGGCCGGTTCGATCGTCAGGCGAAGCGGTGCCTCTTGCTCATCGGCGATGACGGAAGATGAGGCGAGCATCAGCACCAGAATGGCGAGCGCAACCTGCAGCCATTGATGAGTGGGCGGGATCGGCCGGTCGGTCATGATGACCTCCTCACGGTCGGTCGGTCGGGTCGAAATCAGATCGGGGTGGTTTCCCGAGCCTTGACTGTTTATAAGATATTAAACGCGCAGAGGCCCGAAACGCGAGGCCGATTCCCCGAACGATGGAGGAGAAAGGCGATGCGCCACGAGCCAATCGGTTGCCGGGAGTTTTTCGAGACACGCACGTCGCGCCGCCAGATCCTTCAGATTGGGGCTCTGGGATGGCTTGGGCTGGGCCTGGCCGATGTGCTAAAGGCCGAGGGCTCGGGCCTGGGATTGCCGGTCAAGGCGAAGTCGGTCATCTTCCTGCACCAGTTCGGCGGCGCGAGTCATCACGACACGTTCGACATGAAGCCCGACGCCCCGGCCGAGATTCGAGGGGAGTTCAACCCGATCGCCTCAAACCTCCCTGGCGTCCAGGTTTGCGAATTGCTGCCGAAGATGGCGACCGTGATGGACAAGGTCTGTCTCGTCCGATCGGTCAATCACCGGACCGGGGCGCACAACTCGGCCACCTATTACTCCCTGACTGGTCACAAGCCGCTCATTGATATTGTGACGGCCAACGCCACGGCGACCGACTTCCCGGCCTATGGGTCGATCGTCGACAAGCTCGCCCCCAGCCCGCCGACGATCCCCACCGCCGTCTCCTTGCCTACGATGATCGCCGACGGCCCGTTCCGCACCCCTGGCGAGTTCGCCGGCTTTCTTGGCAAGCAGCACGACCCGCTGTTCATTCTGAAAGATCCGAACAAGCCGGAGTTCTCGGTCGAGGAACTGAGCCTGCCGCTCGAAGTCCCCACCGACCGCGCCGGCGACCGGCGGGCGATGCTCTCGGAGCTGACCCAGTTCGCCCGGCTCGGCGACCAACTGGCCGCCGTGAAGGGGATGAACGCCTACCAGCAGCGGGCCTTCGACCTGCTCACCTCTCCCGAAACCCAGCGGGCGTTCGATATTCACTCCGAGCCGGATTCTGTCCGG
Organism: Tautonia marina; assembly: GCF_009177065.1. Taxonomy (NCBI): domain Bacteria; kingdom Pseudomonadati; phylum Planctomycetota; class Planctomycetia; order Isosphaerales; family Isosphaeraceae; genus Tautonia; species Tautonia marina. Next base: position 4,248 of record NZ_WEZF01000025.1, on the reverse strand, counting down.
GAACGCTACGGCCGCACCACCTACGGCCAGAGCGTGTTGATGGCCCGCCGCCTGGTCGAGGCCGGCGTGCGATTCGTCACTGTCTACTACTCCCCCAACATCGGCGGTTGGGACACGCACAAGGACAACTTCAACACGCTCCGCAATTCGCGCCTGCCGATCACCGATCAGACCCTGCCCACCCTGCTCGAAGACCTCGACGAGCGCGGTCTGCTCGATGACACGATGGTCGTCTGGACCGGCGAGTTCGGCCGGACCCCCCGCATCAACAAGGACGCCGGCCGCGACCACTGGCCGCAGTGCTACACGATCCTCATGGCCGGCGGCGGGCTGAAGCGCGGCTATGTCCACGGCGCGTCGGATGCCTCGGGGGCCTATCCCAAGTCCGACCCCTGCACGCCCGACGACATCTCCGCCACCATGTTCCACTGCCTCGGCATCGACCCCTCGACCGAGCTGCGCGACCAGCTCAACCGGCCGATCCCTGTGTCCTACGGCTCGCCGATTGCCCCGATCCTCGCGTGATCGGTCGTCTCGCTCGCACTGGCCAGAGGAATTCGCTCGATGCCGGGGGAAGCGGCTCGTAACCGCCCCGGCATGGACAGGACCGCAAGGGATTGGATGGGGACGCTGGGGCCATTCGTGCCCCAGCGTCCTGAATCCTCAGGACGTTAGGTCTGGTCGATCTCCGCCAGGAAGACGCTGAGCAGGCGGTTGAACGCCTCCGGCTGACAGAGGTTGCTCGGGTCGAACGACTCGGGGATCACCTCAAGCCGCGCACCGGGAATCGGCCCGATCGCACGTTCCATCAGTCGGATCGCCGTGCGGGTCGCCCCGCCGACGATCCCGAGCGTTGGGCAGGTGATTTGCCCGGCCTGGCGAACCGCGTCGATCCGGCACATGGCGATGCTTTGCAAGACCGCCTCGGTCGGCCGGAAGCCATCGACCAGCTCGGGGATTGCCGCCTGCGCTGTCGGCCAGCGCCGGAAGAACAGGCCGGCCAGTCCCTTCAGGACCGGCCGGGGCAGGTAGTACATCCCCAGCGTCAGGTACGATCCGAGCAGCAAGAGCCCCTCCATCGGCCGGCTCGCCCGCAACTCGCCGAACGAATCGACCACCACCAGCCCCGCGAGCCGCTCCGGGTGTCTCAGCGCGAACTGCAAGGCGACCGCCCCGCCATACGAGACGCCGACCATCACCACCGACCGCTCGCCGACCGCATCCAGCACGCTCGCCAGGTCGTCGCATTGGCGGTCGATCACCGTCCCGATCGGTCCGTCGAGCCTCCCCGACCTGCCATTGCCTCGCAGATCGGGCCGAATCACCCGGTAGGACTCCCGAAACGCCACCGCCTGCGGCGCGAACATCCGGTGCGTCCCTCCCAGGCCGGGGACGAACAGCAACGCGAGTCCGCTCCCTTCGTCCTCGTAATGCAGGTCCGTTTCGTTGAGCACCACGCGGGGCATCGTCGGCGGCTCCCCCTCGACGGAGATCGGGCAAATGGGGAAACTCGGGCGATCGTCGCACCGACGAGCGCCATACTTGCGTACGCGTCTCGAATCGCCTTTGCGGATCGCCCCCCTCATCCGGCCTGCGGCCACCCTCTCCCCCGTAACGCGGGGGAGAAGGTTGAAAGTGTCTCCCTCTCCCCCGAACGGGGGAGAGGGCCGGGGTGAGGGGGCCTCGGCAATCACGCAAGAACCGCGCTCGATCTTACCCGATCCCTCATCGGAGCCTCCCCCCATGCGCATCGCCATCGCCGGCCTGATGCACGAGTCGAACACCTTCAGCCCCGACCGGACCGGCCTTGAGCAGTTCCGCGAAGGCAGCCTCGCCGACGGCCCCGACCTGATCCCCGTCTGGCGAGAGGCCCACCACGAGGTCGGCGGCTTCCTCGAAGGGGCCGAGCGCTTCGGCTTCGAGGCCGTGCCGACGACGATGGCCTGGGCCACCCCCGGCGGGCCGGTCGATGACGCCGTGCTCAACGAAGTGACCGCCCGGATCGCCGACGCCCTCGCCCGCCTCCCCGTCGATGGCCTCCTGGTGGCGCTCCACGGCGCGATGGTCACGCCCCGCCACCTCGACGCCGACGGCGAGGTCCTCCGCCGCCTCCGCGCCGCCCTCGGCCCCGACCGCCCCCTCGTCTGCTCGCTCGACTTCCACGCCAACGTCTCCCCGCTCATGGCGGAACACGCCGATGCTCTGGTCGGTTATCAGACCTATCCCCACGTCGATCAGCGCGAGCGCGGGCTCCTCGCCGCCGAGTTGATCGCCCGCACCGTCCGCGGCGAAATCCGGCCCGTCACCGCGATCGCCCAGCCGCCGATGATCGTCAACCTGCTCGGCCAGGACACAAGCGCCGAGCCGATGCGCTTGCTCATGAACGAGGCCCGATCCCTCGAACGCCACCCCGGCCTCCTCTCGGTCAGCCTGATGGGCGGCTTCCCCTATGCCGACGTGCCCGAGATGGGCTCGTCCGTCATCGCCGTGGCCGATGGCGACCGCTCCCTCGCGCAAGCCGCCGCCGATGAACTCGCCGCTCGCCTCTGGTCGATCCGCCACGACCTCGACGCCCGCCGCCCCGACGCCGCCGAGGCCGTCCGCCTGGCGATCGCCTCCGACCGCACGCCCGTCGTCCTTGTCGACCTCGGCGACAACATCGGCGGCGGCACCCCCGGCGACGGCACCGTGATCCTCTCCGAACTCATCCGCCAGCAGGCCCGCGGCGCCGTCGTCGTCATCCACGACCCCGACGCCGTCTCCGAGGCCGCTCGCCTCGGCCCCGGCGCGCCCTTCGAGCGCCCCGTCGGCGGCCGGAGCCACCCCGACTACGGCGGCCCGGTCCCCGTCCGTGGCGTCGTCCGATCGCTCCACGACGGCACCTGGATCGAGGACGCCCCCCGCCACGGCGGCCGTCGCCACAACGACCAGGGGCCCACCGCCGTCATCGACCTCCCCGGCCCCATCACCCTCGTCCTCAACACCCTCCGCACCCCCCCCTTCAGCCTCGGCCAGCTCACCAGCCTCGGCCTCGACCCCTCCTCCTCCTCCATCCTCGTCGCCAAGGCCGCCGTCGCCTACAAGGCCGCCTACGCCCCCATCGCCGGCCGCATCCTCGAAGTCGACACCCCCGGCCTCACCGCCATCGACCCGGGGAGATTTGCGTATCGGAACATTCGAAGGCCGTTGTTCCCGATCGATCAGTGAATGAGAGACGATTCTCCTTCCTGGGCTCCCCGATCACCGATAAGATGATAGGCGTTCTCTGGTGCCGGACTGCTTGTGGGTTTAAGCATCACGTCAGGAACGTCAGCGGGCCTTCAATCGTTGCGTTGAGTCACGTCGGCTGGGTTGCTAGGGGATTCCGGGGGTTGCAGCAATCAGGCGCTGGGCCGGACCGGCATGTCGTGCGTCTAGGTGAGGCATCGTCTTTCATGAGGCAAAGAGCCGTTCATCAGCGATTGACTCTCTCAACCATCGCCTTGCTGATCGCGGCGATCGCGCTCGGTCTCGCCCTCGCTATGCCCGCCTCAAGGCACCTCGACGACCAATCTGGCAAGTGGTCCGTTCTCTTCCACGCCCGACTCCACGCCACCCCTGTAATATTGCTTTGCTCACTGACCACGCTGGGATTGAGCTTGCGATGGCCCCGCCCCCCTCTGAAGCGACTGGCGAGATGGCCCGGCTTTGTCGCGAATGCCGCCGGTATCCTCGGTGTATTCGTTATGCTTCCATTCTTCATCGGCATGGCGATTTCGCAGGCGAAATCGATTGAGTTGATGTCGATATATGTGAATTTTGTAGCATACGGTTTTCCCAGCAAGGTGGGTTTTTTCGTCATCGGGGCGTTGCTCCCCTCAATGATACGCCGGGACTGTTGTCCTCGTCCGACCTGGGAGGATCAGCTCGGTTGGTGGCTCGGGATGCTCTGGATTTTCATGTCGCTATTGACCCTCGCTGAAGATTTCTTGCCTCTGCCGGAGTGGTAGCCACTTCACCGCATGCCGCGGGAGTTACCGGCCACCGCGTCAGTAAGCGTCTACTTCAAAGTGTAGGAAGAGTGGCCGCCGAGTTTCCCTCGGCAGTCGTAGACCCGCGCCGCTGCCACCCTATTTGTCGGGGCCGGGGGTGGGGATCCGGACCATTTTGGTCGGGAGTCTGGCCGGGTGTGCCGCAACGCGCCGGCCACGCCGGGGAGTGCGACTTTGTGGGCTCGTCGCACCCGCCCGGCCTGGTAGGATCCGCTGT